>NZ_CAMVDO010000004.1 GCF_947166265.1 uncultured Fibrobacter sp.
TGTGGGGTGGCTCTCTAGCGCCGGACTCGTGGCTCAAAGTACGCCGGAATAATCATCCGGAGTAAAACCGCGTTCAGCCATTCGTTCTAAAGCATGCTTTGTTATGTTCATAATAAATATACAATATGTATGTACAGTTTGTCAATATACGTTTGGTTTTCAGGGTGAAATAGAATTACCCCAATCTATTAACACGCAACATTCAGAAAAAATGGGAATTTTGGCACCTTTTTAATGATCAATTATGGGTATACAAAAACAGCCCCCGCAGAGTCATTTTTTTTGGGGGGCAATTTTGATACAGCAAAAGTATTTTACAGGAGTTTTGGAAGCTACGTTTCTATTTGCGCTTTAATTTTTTCCACTAATTCTTTTTCGACATTCTGCATTTTAGCAACGAAGTCGTCCCATTGGGTTGCACAAGCTGGAATAGGGACTGCAAACACAGATATCTCTCCCTTATAGCCTACGGTTTCCCAATCCCTGATACGGATGTCATTTTCCTGTATTTTACGAGATTCGCTAAATGAGTATGGAGAAATCAAAATGGTTTTCGTTGCCTCTAGAGTATACATATAGGCAAGCATTTGCATCACATCGCGACCTTTGATAAAAACGCGGTACTCGCCATTTCCATTTTTTGGTATATAATTATCTTCTTCAAATTCGGAATCGTTTTTATCAATATCATTGTCGTTCTTATTCACGCACAATTTCTTGTATTTGGCGTCTAAAACAACAGACTTTTTGTTATTCGCCCCATCTCTTTTTCTATAAAAGTCGGGATAGTGATTTTTTCGACCACCAACCAAAAGCTGTATTCCATTTTCTCCCGTTCTGTTGTTGGAATGAATCAAGTCAACATGACTATCTTCAAACACCTTCGCCAAATACTCTTCCCATAGCGAGGCTCCGTCAAACAAGATTCCCCTAATAGGCTTATCACTTTTGCCATAGCTCAATTTTTCATGACGCAAAATAGCCAAGCAAAGTTTGCGTAGATTTTCGTATGCGGTATAATATGGATGCGTCACAGGGTGCAGATTTTGGGCAATCACCTGCATCCTTGAATTTTTCGAGTATGTCGGCGTGGCCGCTACAATGGAATTCACGTCATCGCGGGTATCAGTGTCCGAATCAAGAATGGAGCCACCAAAACTAAGGCTACGGATATATTCTATAGTATGGCGAACCAGTTGGGTTATCTTATTGTCGGTTGTATATTCACGGGTGTGGTAAGCAACCTTTCCATTGAATGGCATATTATAGCGAATGTGCCGCGCGACATCAATAGGTCCGCGGACATTGGCATCGTTATATTCACGAGTCACATACGCACGGAAAATTCCTTGTGCGCACGCCGCTTTCAGATAACTGGGAAAAAGGTAATATAAGAAATCAAGAAGTTTGTCTTCTGCAGAACCCGTCTGTGGAGCAAAGGCGACATTACAGACTTTCTGCAACATATAATGCAAAAAATAGTTCTGATTAGACTGGTCAAACCGAGATGTGATTTGCATTTGCAAATCATCACCAAGACCGATAAAGCCCATAACATTGCCGGTCTGAAAACTCGGTTTTTCAAGAACAGTTTCTTGTTCTTTGACCCAATCTAGCTTATAGACAAAATTATCATCTCTACCAAGATCGGCTTCTGCATTATTGAATGAGAATACGAGAAATTCACCATTTTTCTCTTTCCATTTGTCAGAGCACAATTCTTTCAGCGACTTTCCGTTAATCGCTTCTAAATTGCTCCGAAATTTTCCATGCCAGGGTCCCCACGTCTCATTCCACGGAGCAAACGTATACTGATTATCTTTTAGATAAATGGGCATATTCTTTGCAACGGAAAAGATTAATCATTACCGCTTTCGCCTAGTTCTTTATCAGTTCCTTCAGTAGGATTTTCACCATTTACTCCAGGTTTCTTCGGTTCCTTATCACCATAGTAAGCATTTTTCAACTCTATAAGGAACTTGTCATCTTTATCCAATCCTCGTAAGTATTCGCGAACGACGCCCTCAATGTGATTTTCCCAAAGAGCTTTAAAAGCATCTGATTCATTTTTCTTGGACGAATCGTAATATTTGGCAAACTTCAAGAAATAAGCACCACCGATTTGATATGCCTGACCGAGATGATATTTAGGATCGAGAATTTTCTTATTGAGATCATCCATTCGATTTTTCAATCTTTCTAGAAGTTCAGGAGTGATATCTTTTTCCGTACTTTTCTTCCATTTTTCAACATTTCCAAACATCGATTCCTGGCTTTGTTTAGCCGTAATTTCCTTAAAGGCAAATCTACGACGCATAGCAAAATCAATACTATCAACACTGCGGTCGATATCGTTCATCGTGCCAATGATATAGACATTTTCAGGAACGAAGAAATGACCGTAGTTTTCATTTTCACCGTCATCCTTTATACCTAAAGCCTCATCAAACTTATTCGGCTTTTTTTGGAGATTGGCATACTGCGTACGAATTGTTGTAGTTTTATTTTCATCTCCAAGATCATCTTGTTTTACACGATAACCAGGATCAATAGAATAGAAAAGTTCTCCCAAAATTTTGGACATTTCACCACGATTAATCTCATCAATTATAAAGACGAAGTTTTTTCGTTCCGTTTTCTTAGTATCGTCAAATTCAATTTTACCAGCTTCATCATAAATTTTTTGCGCAATTACAAAAATATACGAATCCTTTTGTCTATGACGATTTCTACCCAACGCATCGCGAACGTCCTTTACCTTTTGGGGCTTTCCTTGTACTAAAACACCAACCAATTCATCTAGTTCAAATTCAACAACATTCTTTTTGGGATTATTCGGAATATTTACAATGATAGAATCATCATTTGCAAACTCAATAGAAAACTTATTTTTCGTTTGTTTTGTTTCAAAAGAATTTGGCAATTTTGCTTCAACAGATTCATCTTCAATTTCAGTCTCACCGTCTTCAATTCTAGAGAAAAACTCTTTGCATTTTTCTCTCCAAAAAATTTCTTTTCCTAAATCAGCCCCTGACTTTCGGCTATCTAATAAATTTTTCAAGGCTTTTCTACAAAAAGCCTTAAAAACACCTTCCTTCAATTCAAAGCCTATTTTTTCTTGACCTTGATTCACAGGACGTAAGCCTTCTACGAAATCAGTGTAATCATAGGATTGATGGAACTGAACAAAACCAATTTCATCTTTGGAACAACTCAGCATCTTCGTAGCAATATCCTTTGCAAGATACGTTTTACCTGTTCCCGGAGCACCATGAAGAATAATGTTATGATTATTGAGAAGGAAGTCTTTGATTTCACTTAATTTTTCTTCCATGATAATTTCCTCAGCAGTTTTGGTCTTTACCAATTCCTTGTATTTATTAAACAACGCTATATTACTTTTGTCCCATTGATCCAATTCTTCAACAAAATCATCAAACGACTCACTTAACAAGTCCTTTGAAGAAATAATCACATGCATTCCCTCATGCGACTGCCCTTTTCCTTTTTTAGAGGAATTTGTTAAAGCTTCATCAATTTTCCAGCCTTTCGCTTTACATACATTATTAAGTTGCGTCATCACATCAGGAAATAATTCAACAGGCACTTCCTCATAGCCTCGTTGACTATTTCCACATCTTAATTCAAACCAAAAATAATCAGTACTTCTTAAAGTCAAGCAATACCCAGTTCTACCTTTAGCATCACCTTTTTGAGGCCACGCATTAGAATTCTTTCTACAAAAAAATATTTTTTCACCACTGAGTTTTTTATCTTTTTTGCTTGTTATTTCATCATCTTTTTTTTCAAACCAATCGTTTACTATTTGAAAACCTTTTGCTTCAAGCAACTGCTTTATCTTATCGCCTTTGCCTTCAACTATTTTTTTATTTTCCTCATTATATTCCACAGTCTCTTACTCCTGACAGTTTTTCCTGAAGTATTCCCAGATGCGGACCATTGCGAGGGTGTCGACTTCGCAGTATTTGAGGGATGCCTGGCGGATTGCTTCGGTATGCAGCTTGTTGAAGCGACCGGCTTGCAGCATCACGTAATCGAGCTTGCTGATGCCACCGCAGTTGATTTGCTTTTCATCGTTCCAGATGTCGGAATCGTCGAAATCGGCAGGGAACTTGTTTGCATCAACATTCGCGGCAAACTCTTTTAACATCGGCAAATTATGGTAGGGATCCATATTGTCGCCGTAATGATCGCGGAAATAAGCCTCATCGCTAGCCAAAATGGCAGGAAACACCTGCTTGATGGAATTAGAACTCCCCATCATCGGATGGTAGAAGTATTTTTGAGCGACAGCCTTCAAATCCAACATATCACGGGGTCCTGCAGTAAACGGATACTTACAACTTCCCGTCGGATGCGTAATTTTTTCAATAAAGCGAACCAACTCGTCCTTGTCGGATTCGTCTGATTCAATCAACTGAACTCTAATAGCGTTGAGAATAATATTTTCATGTTCTGCATAACGGAAGATCGTTCCGTCATCATTGTCCAATTGTTTTTTCAGTTCACGGACAAATTTGAAATTCGGATTCTTGCCAGCCTCTAGCGAAATGAACTCTCCCCCACGCCCTTCTTTGTGTTCATAATGTCCATCCTCATAACAGACATGGTGAGAGAACTGGTAGGCAACTTCTTCGTTCGGGCGCGAGCCCTTGAACAGCGGGACAGCACCTTGATAAGTTTCAAAATCGATAAAATGCAGCGGATAGGTCCACTTCGCCATTTCAGCTTTCGCGGCAGCCTTCAAGAATGTCGGTGCCACTTCACCGGTCTTTACGCTGTGAACATGCAAGAAACGCAGGTCATTATCCGAAAGTTTCGTGCGTTTTTGGAACGCTTCAGGAGTCGCTTCTTCAGCAGGAACATATTCGTATTCGTTGATATCGGTCAGGAGAAGCTTTTTCTGTTCAAGCCAGCCATTGCCCTTGAGACTTGGCGGCAGTCCCTTTGAACCACCCTTGACATCTACAATGCAAGGTTTCCCAGCAATATCAACTCCAAGCATATCCTTGAAGAACTCTGCACGACCATCTTTCTTGCCAGCTTTGCGTTCCTCGTCTGTGGCGTAGAACGGACAATTAAATTTTTTCACATCAACTTTACAGAGGCTATAGTCCTTGCGGTTGTTGACATACATGTCCGCAACTTTTTCGACAAAATCCACAAAACAACCATTAAATTTTTCATTAGCAATTTCAGGAATTTCATCATTGATAATCTTGTCGCAGAGTTCATCCACATCGATAACGCGGGCGATGCTATTTTTGCCCTGCAATTTTTCACGAATGTCCGAAGCACATTCTACTTCGCGATGACCATCCTTGAACTTAATCTGTAACAGCGAGCTCAAAGAATCAACATCGCTTATGGCATCGGTGTTTACAAGCATCAGCTTGGCACGAACCTTGAGGTGCGAATAACTTTCAAAGAACTTGGTAAACTGCTGCACCACGTATTTCTGGAATGTAACATCCAAAATCTTATCTAGGTAATCCGATTTGAACTTGCCGCCGCGACCGTCAAAAGAATACAGCGGTTCATCGGCACCAATCCCCTTCGACTTGACTTCAATAATTTCAAGGGTATCACCCCGCTTGTGCAAGATATCGACATAGACCAAGAAGTTGTTCGTGCCAAAGGCGGCTTCAGCCACATCGGCATTTTCCATACGGAGAAAGCGCATCGTGTCTACAAGGGTTTTCATCTGGGCAGGAACCGGCGAAAGCGTCGGATCCCTGCGGATGATGTTCTCGTCGGGAACGCCCTCGTAAACGCGGGCAAGTGCACCAAACTGGTCGCCCACTTCGGCAATGCCATCGACTCCATCAAAGTGGTAGGCGTAGTCTTTGGAATTGCGGTAGTAATACGCATACATCGCACATTCTACCGCCTGGTTGAACGCCGACTTGGTGAACTTTTTCTCGTGATACTTGTTGTCGAGCATAATACCTTCGTTTTAATTATTCAGTCAAGAAAAATAGTTAAAAATTATTCCTTGTACCACTTGGGAGTCTTCTTTTTCAGGGGAGAATCCGCAAACATATCGGACATATCAACATTTTTCGACACGTTCCATTTATCAAGATTTCCTTGAAATTTAGAAGATGCGAACATTTCACTCATTGTCTCAACGTTTGACACATCCCATCCGCTGATATCACCATTAAAAATGGAATTTTTAAACATATGCTCCATGTTTGTAACATTCGACACATTCCATTTACTGATATCACCATTGAATTGCGATTCTCGAAACATATGACTCATATCTGTAACGTTTGACACATCCCATTTACTGATATCGCCATTAAAATCCTTATAACAGAACAAGCTTTCCATATCGGTAATTTTAGACACATCGATAAAATTCAAGTCACACTTATCACCATTTTTCGTAATAGCCGCACGAATCAAAGCGTCCAAATGATTTCTGCTTTGAGCAACGACATTTTTTGCAGAGACGTCAAAGATTTTCCATTTTGGAACATATTCTTCATTATCAGATCCATAAAACAATTCCGATACATTACATTCTAAAGAAACATTCCATTTATCAATGTTCCCCTGAAATTTGGAATTTGCAAACATATAGCGCATATCCGTAACATTCGACACATTCCATTTGCTAACATCTCCATTAAATTCTGAGCCATCGAACATGCCGGTCATATCAGCAACTTTTGATACATCCCATTTACTGAGGTCGCCATTAAATTGCGTTTCACTGAACATGTTGGACATATCAGTCACATTTGAAACATCCCATTTACTAACATCGCCATCAAATTGAGAGTTACAGAACATGCTAGACATATCAGTCACATTTGAAACATTCCATTTGCTGATATCGCCATTAAAACTCGAATATTGAAACAGGCAACTCATTATAGAGACATTCGACACATTCCATTTACTAATATCACCATTAAACGAAGATTCTTCAAACATCTGTTGCATATTAGAGACATTTGAAACATCCCATTCGCTGATGTCTCCATTGAAAGGCGTACTCAAGAACATTCCCATCATATCCTTTACCTTGGAAACATTCCATTGGCAAACATCACCGTTAAAAGCAGACCATGCAAACATGGCTTTCATATTTACAACATTTGACACATCCCATTTGCTGATATCACCATTAAATTCGCTATTCGCAAACAAATCGCTCATATCCGTAACTTTAGATACGTCAATGAAATTCAAATCGCAATTTTTGCCATTCTTTTTAATAGCGGCTTTTATCAATTTAGTTAAATCATTTTTGTCTTTAGCAACAACCGTCTTTTGTTCAGCGGTCTTTTTGGCAGCTGTAGTTTTCTTAGTTTCTACAGTTTTCTTGGCAGTAGTTGTCTTTTTAGTGGCAGTAGTCTTTTTCACTTGTTTAGTTTCTTTTGTTTGTTCTTTCATATTTACCAGCCTTTTAGTTCTTTATTTTTCCAAAGAGCTTTCCTTGTACCACTTAGGAGGTTTCTTTTTCAATGGAGAATCATCAAACATCATCCCTATAATTTTCACTTTAGATATATCCCATTTGCTAATATCGCCATTAAAACGAGAATTAGAGAACATGCTGAACATATTGGTAACATTTGATACATTCCAATCGCTGATATTGCCATTAAATTGAGAACCATCAAACATCAAGGACATATTTGTAACTTTAGACACGTTCCACTTACTGATATCGCCAGTGAATTTCGATTCTTGGAACATCATGAGCATTTTCTTTACTTTAGATACATTCCATTGACTGATATCACCATTAAATTGAGAACCGTAGAACATTCCAGACATATCTGTAACATTTGAAACATTCCACTTGCTGATATCACCATTAAATTGAGATTCACTGAACATATCTTGCATATTCTTTACCTTAGATACGTTCCACTGGCTAATATCGCCATTAAACTGAGACTGACTGAACATAAATGTCATGTCCTGAACTTTAGACACATCCCACTGACTAATATCGCCATTGAATTGCGATTGCATAAATAAATTGCTCATATCCGTAACATTTGATACGTCAATGAAATTCAAATCACAATTTGTACCATTCTTTTTAATGGCGGTTTCTATCAATTTAATCAAATCATTCTTGTCTTTAGCGACAACTGTTTTTTGACCCGCGGTCTTTGGTGCAGCTGCTTTCTTTGGAGATGCTGTAGTCTTCTTGGTTGCTGTTGCCTTTGGAGACGCCACAGCCTTCTTAGCAACCGTAGCCTTTTTAGCTGTAGTTGTCTTTGCTTTTGTTTGTTCAGTCATATTTACCAGCCTTTTGCTTTAGATTTTTTTTTCAAAATAGAGAGCATACGTCAAAAGGACGGTTTCCATTGCGGAAATCGTCTTTGCCACTGACGCAACAAACTTGTAAAACAGATTTTACATAGGGGGGGGGGGTAACGGATTTTAGCGAATCACCTTTCTGATCCGTTCCAAACACAACAACGTCACCCAACATATTCATACAATTCAAATATACATCAAAAATTAACAAAGGGATGTAAAATAGCGTGATTTTTTGAAATTCCAGCCGTATTTCCGACTGATTTCGTAAAAAGAAATAAATTTTCCGAAAAAAAGGCATTGAACGTTCAAAAATTACGTGTATAGTATAGATAGGGACCCTTTTCTCTGTCGCTACACGGAATCCTCCGTGTAGAAACTATAAAAGGCAATAATGACTAGAGAAGAATTTGCCGTTTTTCAGCATAAACTGAAAAATGCGGATGATAACGGACTTGACCTTGACGCAATCGTCAAGGAATACGAACATCGGAATGTCTATTTCTACAATGATGGGTGCATCAAGAAAATTCTCGCAAGCGAGAAGAACTTGATGCTCACGACGGACTTGCTGAACGCAGCGCTGAACCTTGTCGGTTCAGACCGCATTGAGAACCCGAAGCTCGTGAACCCCTATATTCCTGGAGAATTGGGATACCGCAGTGTTGAACCCGATTTGCTGCTGACGAACGACCGTGGCGAAAATATTCCGCGTGACCGCATCTCCATTGACGTTCAGCATGAAAACAACGATTCTCTGTTCAACGACCGTTTGGTTCTTTATGTGGCTCGCCTTACGAGCAGCATGGAAAAGGTTGGAAAGTTTACGCGGCTGGAAAATCTGCATGTGGTCAGTTTCCAGTTTTTCGATGCGTTCAAGGAGTCCCCGAACTATCGCCATAAGGTACAGCTCCGCAATCAGGAGCAGCGTGTATATTTCGAACGGCAGACGGTGACGCTTATCGAAGTGAACAAGTTCCTCAAGCAGAAGGAAAAGTTCGAAGGCGACAATAGCCGCATTGCACAGTGGCTCCGTGCCATCGATACGCTCAACCGTGAAGCCGATTTCAGCGAGTTTGCTGCGGATTCCGTGTTCAAGGTCTTGCAAAACGAGGTAAAATTGTGTAATTTTAGTGCTAGGTATATGATTAGCACGATGATGAGAGATGTTGAGAAGGCTAGCTGGGAATACAGTGGTGGCCTTAAAAAAGCTCGCGAAATTGCGAAGAAAATGCGCGATAAGGGAGTCGATATTTCCATTATAAAGGAAACGACTAATCTTTCCGAAAAAGAAATTCGCGAGCTCTAATTGCTCTAAAAATGCTATGCTTGGCGGTCAAATGGCCGCCTTTTTGCTGTATAACGAGCTGATTTCCCCAAACATTGCTGAAGGGTAAAACAGAGATCTTATTAAAACGAGACCTTCTTCCTGTTCCTAGGGTCGATTCGCTTCTGGATTGCGGTAAGCACACGGGTCAAAAGCCAGGCAATCAAGAAATAGATGATTGCGGTCGTCACCAGCGGGAAAAACGCCTCGTAGGTGCGGCTACGGATAATATCGGAGGCCTTGGTCAGGTCAAGGATGGCGATATAGCCCACCACCGAGGTCATCTCGACCATGCTGATGAATTCACCCTGGTAAACGGGCAGGAAATGCCTTGCCGCCTGCGGGAATACAATCCTGAAAAACGCCCTCACTTTGGTATAACCGAGCGAAAGGGCGGCTTCCATCTGTCCCCTATCCACAGCCTCGATTCCTGTGCGCATCATTTCAGACACATACGCCCCGAAGTTCATGCCAAATCCGATAATGGCGACCCATACCCCATCGAGCCCCGTGCGGGCGAAAACAACGTAGAAAAGAATCATCAACAGAACAACCGATGGCGTCCCCTGCAATATACGGATGTAGGTGATGGCAATGGCATCGGCAATTTTATTCTTCGAAAGTCTCATCAGGCAAATCAGGAATCCAAGAACAGTTCCAAAAATTGCAGACATAATCGAGATAAACACCGTAACGCCAATACCGTCTACAACGAGTTTCCAGCGATCTTCACGAATGAAGGTTCTCTCGAAGCTGGACTTCAACGAAACCCACAAGGTTTCTTCGTCGGAGGCAACAGTCTCCCCTTCTGCAGCCCGTTTCACAATGGCAACGACTCCGCCATCATAAACAGGGACCGAGAAATCAATGCTTTGCTTTCTTTCCTCGGTAATGGTGATCTCGCCCACAGCCAAATCACTTGCACCCGACACAAGCGAAGGCAAAATGGATTCAAAATTCATATTCACAATTTCGAGTCCATAACCATAGGCCTCGCAAAAACGGACTACCCAGTCAATATCGTAACCGACAATGGCATTGTCCTTGATATAAACAAACGGGGCAACCTCCGTATTCGTGGCCAAGTGAAGTGTTCCATTTGTCGCTTTCAATTTCGACAGATCAATTTTCTTGACAGATTCATCGGAGCCAAACCAGACAGCCTCCAAATCCGTCTTCAATCCCTGTTTGTTGGACTTCTGGATAAATTCCGTCATCTGTGCGCGCAACTTTTCGCCTTTTTCATTCTTGGGGAACGCAAAAGCGTAGTCGGCCTCTTCCAAAAGCTTATTTACAATTTCAATTCCTTTATAACTTGCAACCACGAGCCTTGCAGTAGGCTCATCAACAAGCATGGCGTCCAGCTTTCCGGCTTCAATCGATTTGGCCATATCGGCATAGGTATTGAAAAACAGGCTTTTTGCTTTCGGGAAGAAGGTATCCAGCACCTTATTGAAGGCACATCCTGTCCCAAGACCAATCTTTACGCCATCACGATTCAATCCCTCTATAATTTCTTCTGGACTTTTCGCGACCTGTTGCGTTTTTTTACCATCGAGAATCTGAACCGCCATCACGCATTCTGAAACATAGAAGGCATTAGAGAGGTAGTTTTTTTCTTTAAACGCGGGAGTTGCGCTTAACGTTGCCGCCGCAAAATCGTATATTCCAGTTTCAATGCCGAGAATCACCGATTCAAATTCCACATTATGGACTTCAAGGCCATACCCCATTTCCGTGGCAAAGCGGGCCATCAGATCCATCTCGTAACCAACGATTTTTCCATCCTTGATGTATTCAAAGGGCGCAGTCGTGGCATTTGTCGCCATCTTGAGTGTGGGCATTCCCTCTTTTGCCTTCGGGAAATTCACCACTTTTCGGGTTTCATCGTTACCCAGCCAAAGTTGGTCGATCGAGTCCAAAAGACCCGCTGCACGATACTTTTCGATAAAGACGTTCATCTCGTCGCGGAGCTTGCGCCCCTTTTCATTCTTCGGGAACACAGCCACGATGTCCATCGGTTCAAAGCCGGCGTGGATATAGCCGAGATTCGGATTTTGAAGAGCAGCATAACGAATAATCGGTTCGTCGTTGACAAAGCCATCCAGCTTACCGTTCGCCACTAGGTAAGCCATGTCGGGCGTAGACTTGTAATAGTCGATTTTTGCCTTGGGGAGAAGCCGGCGAGTCTCTTTATCCACAAACACAAAACCCGTCTGCATACCGAGTCGCAAGTTCTTATTCTTGTTCATATCGGCAATGGAATTGTACTTGAGATGTTTGTCCCTGAATTGCAGCGGAACATCCTTCAAAGAAGAGTCTTCTGTGGCAGCCAGGACACCGCTTGCGAAATGCATTACGAAAAGCAGAACTATCCAAAATTTCAAAGTCGTTTTCATATTCTCGCCTACTTCACCTGGAAATAAATTTGATTCACGCCATCAACGACACATTGTCTATAGTTTTCAACGGCAACATCCACCAACCTTCGAGAAATTTCATCACAAGTTTCAAGCGGATTTATATTTTCCCCTACAAAGTCAATCTTGATTTCCACACGGCAGGATTCATCGGAATATTCAGCCACCAAATGGATGCTAGATTCTGGGGGCAATTTCATCAGCAAATTCTGCGCGACGAGCTCGTCAAATACAAAATTGACATTTCGGGCAGTCCGCTTGTCAATTTGATTTTTCTCTACAAATTCAAAGAATTTTTGCACCACATTCGTAAAATCAGTCAATCCATTTTGCAGGCGAACATCAAACACCTTCAGGCGTTTGATAAACTGTCGAGTCTTATCTTTTTGCGGATGAACGAAAACCTGTTCTGGAGAGCCTTCTTCGTAAATAACGCCCTCGTCCATATAGAAGACGCGAGTCGATATATCCTTCGCAAATTTCATTTCGTGCGTGACAATGAGCATGGTCAAGCCCTGCTTTGCCAAGTTGCGAATCACCGAAAGAACCTCCCCCACCATTGTCGGGTCAAGGGCGCTCGTCGGTTCATCGAACAGGACAATTTCTGGATCCATGGCAAGGGTTCGCGCAATCGCCACGCGCTGTTTTTGACCACCGGAAAGTTCCTCGGGCAAGTTATTCGCCTTGTCGGCAAGTCCCACCGTGCGGAGCAAAGCCATTCCCTTTTCGTAGGCTTCCTTTTTTGTCCGGTGCAGCAAATCCACTTGCGCCACCATGATGTTTTCGATGACGGACAAGTGATTGAACAAGTTGAAGGACTGGAAAACCATTCCCATTTTTCGGCGAAGCATCGGGACATTCGCCCCCGGTGCCGTAATGGATTTTCCGTCGATTAAGATTTCTCACGAAGTCGGGTTTTCCAGCCTATTGATGCAGCGAAGAAGTGTCGATTTACCAGTTCCTGAAGGGCCTATAATGGAAATAACCTCGCCTCGGTGAATTTCTGCATTCACATCTACAAGCGGAGTTACGTTGGGATACACTTTTTTCAAATGCCGAATCGAAATCATAATCGCAAACATTCCTTCTTAGATACTTTCAATTATAGCAAAAAGATTGCCATATTTTTACATTGAGGAATCCATATTCCAATTTGGAACATTTAACTACTGGGCTAGAGCTTTTCGTTTTTTTATTTTTGTCACCATGAGCAATTCTTTGTACGAAAAATTTGGCCGTATCCCCAGTTTTTGCGCCCCCTTGTTCGGGCTGTTTTTTGTCGCATCTTTGATTTCTTGCGCTGGAAACGGCCAACCGTTGACAGATACAGAACCGCAACAAGCCGCAGACGAGAGCGACGGCGGATCCAGCTACACCGACAACTATTTTGACGACGGCTCCTCGCAGAATGCAAGCGGATCAAGTAACAAGGCCCTTCGGCAAGCTCAGGGACCTAATTCCGCAAGAGCTTTCAGCTCCGACGGATTCAGCTTCATTCTGCCGCAGGGCGGCGCAGGCGACTGGGCGCTTGTGGGCGACGAAAGCGGCGCCCACGAGAGCGGCGTCCCCTACGAATTTTACAACGCCAGCACGGGACGCCGCGCGGTCCTGGTCGAAATTGAACTCCCCAAGGGCGAACCCATGCGACTCATGGACCGCGCCCAGATGGAAATGCAGGCATTTGAATCAAGCGGCAAAAAGGCGACTCTCGCCGAGACCTACCCCGAAGAAAATTTCGGCGGCACCGGCGTTTTCTTTGACGTCGCAGGCAAGCGCTACGACAGCCCCTACGAAGCCGTGGGCTTTGTGACAGGCGCCGGGAGCCGCGTGTACACGCTCACGCTTTCGGCCACCGACACGCCGCTCCAGCCGGGCGAACTCAAGAACGAATGGAAGGAATTCTTCGCGAACTTCAGCATGCGCGAAACTGCTGCAAGCGAAGGCCCGGAACTTTCGCCGAACAGCGTGCAAAGCTTTGACTCCCCCACGCTCGGCTACACCTGGGCCGTCAAGGACACCCTCTGGCATCACTGGACAGGAATCGCCCGCCAGAACGACGACCCGGACCTGGTGCTCAGCAATAAGGCCGAAGACGTTTCGCTGTTCGTTTACGGGGCAACCGTTGAAAGCGACGCCGTCAATTCGCAGGATTTGTTCAAGGTGCTGCTCGTGCGCCTGGGTGTCGACCCCAACAATCCGACGCTCGAAATGCACCGCCAAAAGGTCGGCGACCGCTACGCGCAGGACTTTACCCTGACTCACGTGGTCAACAAGTTCGACTTCTATTATACAGGCCGCTACTTCTATGACGACGGCCGCGGAATCTTGATCGTGAGCTGGACCCAGGGCGTGAACAAGAAAAAATACGCCAAGGTCATGCAGCACGGTATCGAAGGCCTGACCGTGGGCGAAAAGCCCGCCACCGCAAGTGACGCCGAATCCGCCAAGAAGCAGGCCAAGTTCAACGCCGCCATCATGAGCCAAGTGGGCATTCTGCGTCTGCTCGAAAACCAGCCGCTAGTGGCCCTCAGCTACTTTGAACGCGCGAACCGCATGGATCCCGAAGAGCCGCTGTACCTGATCAACTGCGGATTCGTCTACCAGATGAAGGAACTTTACGGCCCGGGCATCAGCCACTTTGAAAGCCAGCGCGAACTGGTGCAAAAGAACGGCAAACTGCTCTCGATTTTGGGCGAAATGTACGAAGCCTTGTTCGACTACGGCCGCGCCCGCGAATGCGCCGAAGCCGCCCTCCGTTACACACCGAACAATCCGGAATACGTGATCAACTTGAGCGACGCCCTCTGGGGACTCGGTCAGCGCAACCAGTCGCTCGTGGTCGTGCAACGCCTTTACGACACGCAACCGAGCAGCCGCCTGGGAGTTTACCTCGCCAAGACCTACATGGGTCTCGACCAGTACGCTGAAGCCGTCGACATTCTTTACCAGGTGCGCCGCCGCTTTGGCATGAGCGTGGAACTCGGAAGCACCTTGATGGATGCCCTCATGTTCCTTGGCCGCTACGAAGAAGCCCGCGCTATCAGCGAAGAAACGCTCGCCAAGGACAAGAACGACTACAAGATTTGGACCACGCAGGGCAAGATTCTATTCTACAGCCGCAATTACCGCGACGCCGAAAAGTCGCTCACCAAGGCACTCGCCTTAAAGCCCGATAACGAAGACGCCAAGAGTTTCCTCAGCGCAACAAAGGCATTCCTCGGCAAGGCAGACAACCGCACGCTGCAAAAGCCAATTACGCCGGTGGAAGAACGCACCAAGAACCTGAAGGGTCTCCTCAGCGAAACTGCCAAAAAGCAAGGCACCGAAGGCGATTTCCCTGCTGTGGTGCATTACAACAAGCAGACCTTGAAAGCCGAAAAGGGCGCGAACTGGGTCCGCACCGACGAAATGCTCATGGAAATCTTGGACATTCGCGGCGCCGCCATTTATCGCGAATTCACTTTCGACTTCTTGCCGGGATTCGACCGCATTTACCTGAATGCCCTCGAAGTCTACGACAGCAACTGGAACCTGAAGCAGAAGGCGAACCTGAACGGCGCCTACATTACTTACGCTACCGAAATCGGCGGCCAGAACGAATCGCAGACGGCGCATTTCCCGCTGCAAGAGCTTGAACCGGGTGACTTTATTTACCTGCAGTTCAGCCGCACCAACATCGAAAACAAGGGCATGATCCCCTACACCGACTTCGTGAGCAGCAAGGACGTTCCCGTAGGCCAGTCCAGCTTCCGCATTTACGCCGACACCGCCCGTTTTGTGACCGAAGAATACGGCCCGCTCGAAAAGAAGGCCATCAAGGGCGGCATCGAATGGAAAATCGAAAACCCGGTCATTATTCGCAAGGAACTCTACATGCCCGTGTACCGCGACTTTGGCGCAGGCCTGATGCTTACCGGCAAGCAGGAATGGAAGAACGTGGGCGAAGATTACCAGAACCTAATCAAGCACCAGTTCAAGCAGGCCGTGAGCGTACGAGAAAAAGCCCGTGAAGTCCGCGGTAGCAAGGCAAACGACAACGCCGTCAAGGCCATCGTGAACTTTGTGCGCCACGATATTCGCTACCGCGACATTCGATTCGGTGGACACAGCCTGATTCCGCAAACAGCCGAAGTCACGCTGAAAAAACACCAGGGCGACTGCAAGGACATGGCGCTCCTGCTTAAGGAAATGCTTGAATCCATCGGCGTCAAGAGCTACCTCACGGCCATCCACCTGACCGAAGAAGGCTTTGCCGGCCTCCCGACGATTCAGCAGTTTAACCACATGATTCTCTACATTCCGGCGCAGGGTCAAGTCACCGAACGCTGGGTCGATGCCACCGACAAGACCGGCAACGATCGCCCTGTGCCGCTCGACATGGAAGGCAAAGTCGCACTCGTAATCAACGACGACAGCAGCCACGTGGTCACCACGCCGATTTTGGAAGACAATCAGGAGCACCAGATTGGTATTGAACACCGCCTGTTTATCGGTAACGACGGCGCCTGCGAATTCCGCGACTCGATTTCGTTGCAGGGCAAGTTCGCAAGCGTGATGCGTAACCGATTCTTTGGCCGCGACGCCAAGGAACAGGAAAAGCTGATGGAAGACTTCTTGGCCTCGGGTATCCCCGACGTGAGCATCGGAAACATCCGCATCGAGAACCTTACTGAATTCAACAAGCCGCTCGCCCTAGTTGTAACATACGCCTCGAAGGGTTACTTCGGCCAGGGCGGCTCCGAACTCAAGGGCCGATTCCCGAATGTGTGGGAACGCAGCCTGTTCAAGCTTCCGAAGGTTTCCAAGCGCCACCATCCGATTCGCATGCCCCACGAAACGCAGTTTGCATACAAATTAAGCGTTACAGCAGCAAGCGGCAAGACGGTCAAAATCACCGGCCCCAAGAAGCTCCCCCGTGAACCGGATTATGTGAGCTTCGAGAAGAATTACGACGGCAAGAACAGCATCAAGTGGACCACCTTCGCGCTTTACGCCGACCCCGCCGAATACAACAAGATTCGCGAGGAATGGACCTACTTGCTCAGCGAAACCAGCCCGATGATCGAGGTGAAATAAAACTTTTTAAAGCGGAGAGCCGGGGTTATAATTCAAATCCCGGACGGCATCGTTAATATCGGGAGCGGCATCGTACAGGAACCCCGCCAAGGCCTGTTCCGCAGTGACTCGCCTTCCGCCAATCCAATTCTTAAGCACGGCAAGCAGCCTTGCGATATGCCATGGCAACGGAATCATCCTATGATTCATCCCGGCAACATCCAAAATATGCTTAGCCATTTGCGCCATGCTCATCATATCGGCACCGGCAAGCGCATAAGTCTTTCCGACAGCATTTTCCGCAAGCCCCGCCGCTACGATTCCCTGCACCAGGTCCGTACTTTTCACGGGACGCTTGATGCATTTTCCGCCACCGGGCAACAGGTAGACCGGAAAGCGACGGACATAATCGGCAAACATATTGAACTCGATTCCGCCTCCGTCGCCAATCACAAGCGTCGGACGCACGATTGTCCAGGGAAGTCCGCTTTCCTTGACGAAACGCTCCCCCGCAAGTTTACTCTTGCCGTATTCGGTAAGCACCGGATAAGTCACCGAAATACTAGACACATAAACAAGCCGCTCTACGCCCGCTTCGCGGGCCGCACGCACGACGTTACGCGTGCCACCGGCATTGATGCGGTTAAATTCCCCTTTCTTGCAAGAAAGAAGAATTGCCGCCAAATGATAGACAACCTGAACCCCATCAAAGGCCGCCCGGATGGACTCAGCATCCGTCACGTCCCCGTAAAAGACCTCCACCCCCTCGGGTAGTAACCCAGCCTGGGTATCGCCCGGGAGCGTCAACACGCGCACACACACACCGCGTTGCATGAGTTCCCGACAAAGCGCCTTCCCTACGACGCCCGCGCCCCCCGTCACCAAAGCAATCATCGCTAGGCTTCCAGCAAATAACGGATATCCTGAACCCTGCGAGCGAGGGATTCATCTTTTTCCATCTGCTTTTGCAACGACAGGACGGCGGCGATAACAGAAGAATAGTCTCGATTGAAAAGCTTGCCGATTTTTTCGTGCGATTCCGGAGTCAGTTCGCGGCAGAGGTACATCGCCACCTTGCGCGGCAACGAGACCCCCGCATCCTGACGACGGCTTGCAAGGGCAACCATATCGGTACCGAACTCGAGGGCGACCACTTCGGAGATTCCCTTGGTGGTCAGTTCCTGCATGCCCGTCGATCCCGGAGGAGCCACCAAGCGCTTGACAGCCCCAAGGTCCAGATTTTCCTGGCAGAACTGGTTCATGGCCGAAAGCCCGTTCAGCATACCCTCGATCACTCGCACATTTTCGCGACGCGGAATCGAGAGGAACCTACAGATTTCTTCGCGATCCTTGTCGACAAACGGAATGTTCATCGATTTTTTCTGGATAAGCTTCATGCGGGTCGAAAGGTCCGGTTCATCGATACCCACCGCCACACAGGATTCCAGCGGAGCCAACAGCTTTGCCGAAAGACTAGGAATCGCAGAATGTCCGGCCGGCTTTTCGCCATCGGCAAGGCGGTTGAACTGAGACGGGTGCCTATCGCAAGAAAGCACCACCTGCTTACCGGCCGCACGCAGATGCTTGATCAATATAGCGAGGCGCATCTGAGTTTCGACACCACGTTCCAGCAGCTGAACGTCATCCAGCAACAGAATGTCGCAGTTTTCGTACTTTTCCTGGAAAGCGACCGCAAGTTCGCGGACATTTCCGATCTTAAACTTCAGGGCCTTGCTCATGGCTGTCGCATCGCGCAGAAAATCGTAGGCATGGCAATAAACGATTCGCGTACCCGCCTTCGCCTTTTGCATCTGGGCCGCCACGGCCTGCAGCAAGTGCGTTTTCCCGAGCCCCGACTTTCCGTAGACAAACAGCGGATTCAGAGCGGGATCCCCCGGATTTTCGGCAACGGACTTGCAGGCTTCACATGCCGTAAAGTTACATTCGCCCTCGACAAAGTTTTCGAAGGTATAGCCGGCATAAAGGGATAGCTTTCTACGGGGAATAACCTTTTTAGGGCGCGACACAGCCACGCGCGGAATCAAGGGGGCCACCGGCGCCACCCTTTTCTGCAGCACAGGCTTCTCGTTTTCCGCAATACGGATAGAATAATCTATATAATCAGAGCCCAGAACCTCGGCAAAGGCCTTGTTCAGAATATCCCCATAGTGCGACTTGATCCAATTTTCACGCAATTCATCGGGGACCGTCAGCTGGACATGGCCATCAAAAAAGCCTTCGTAGACCACCGCATCCAAGATGGTAAGGCCAAAATAATCATTACATTCTTCCCGCAGGCGGTCTTGAACGCGCTGCCAGACGCTTTCTGCGGAATCAGCATTCAATTCAATCAAAGAAACAGAGTTTGTCACGTTTTACCAATCATCTAAAAATCAAGCTGAAAATTAAATAAAGGTTTTCACCAAAAATGCAGTTTCTTAAAAAAAAATCACAGGGTGGCTTTTTTGAGCAATTTGGGGCATTTTTATTTATATTCCCCATTTTTCACCTCTCTTTGCAAATAAATCACGTATTTAGTCACTCCCCAATCAAATTTCTCACCCTATGTTTAGCACAACTTATCAACAGATATTTTTTTTACTACATCTTGACAAAAAACTAAAGGAATTTTTGCTCAAAAAGGCACCACTTTCAAAGAAGTTACAAAAAAATAACCGCTTTTTTTGACAAAAAACGGCAATTTTTGATAGAAATTCTTGATTATCAATAACTTAGCAAGCTAGTGATTTTCGTCCATCTTGGACTGGAGGTTTTCAATCCGTTTTTCCAGGATTTTCTGGATTTCGGGAAGAAGACGGTCCTTGATGCGGTCCAGATAAAGGCATTGCAGCTGAATCATGCGGTTACGATGACGTCCTGCATGTTCCTGAATCCAATGACTTACGGCAATCTGGCGATCCTGAACGCGTTCCTGCAGCATCTGCTTAATGTAAGTCGTCTGGACCGACATATAGCGCTGCATATTGAACGGAAGCTTGTAGGTGCGGATAAACTGCTTTAGGTATTCCAGCAACGAAAGATGCTGCCATTCCCTGTCGTGAATAAACTTGCGCAGTTCTTCGACGTGGCTTTCAAAAAAAGGGATGATGGCCTTATCGTCGATCTGATAAAGTTCCAGTTCATCCTGTTTTTTGGTCGCTTCGTCAACAGCCATATTTCAAATTTACAAAAAAAATGTATTTTACTAGGCTTTACGCTTCACAAAAAAGAAAAAATTAGCATTTTCTGTGGGCACATTTACATTTTCTGGAAGGAAAACCCAACCTTCGGTTCCCGGATGCAGGCAATCCACATCGGTTCCCTTGAAATTTTTCATCGAAAGGATTTCACACGGGAACTGCCCCGACGGAGTCATCAAATCGAGGGGATCGTCCAGCGAAAACGGATTTTTGACATTCACGCGACAGGCATGAGCCTCTGAATCATAAGCCACCACCTGGGCGGCAACACATCCGCCCGGAGCATCTTCGTGGGTAGACTCGTAGTTCTGCGGCAAGGGTCCACGCAAAAAACCGGGCATAAAGCCGCGACCGTCCACAAACGAAATCGCACGGTGGACTTCATCGGGGATCTTTACGGTTTCCACCCCCTGTTCCATCTGCGCGGCACAGGAATCAATCGCCATACGGTAGGAACGCACCACCTGGCTCAAGTAGTAAACCGACTTGGTTCGCCCCTCGATCTTGAACGAATCAAGCCCCGCCGCCATCAGGTCGGGAATCACGTCGATCGCGCAAATGTCGCGACTGCTCATGAAATACGTTCCCCAAGTATCCTCGTCGAGGGCAATCGGATCTAATTCGGGGCGGTCCGTGCGTTGCAAGCTAAATTCACCTTCGTGTTCATGGTAATTTTCGCACTGCGGCTCCGGATTGGCGTACAGACGGTACGGCATGCGGCAGCTGTTGTCGCAGGCGCCCTGGTTTGCATCGCGGCGAGTCACCCAGTTGCTAAGCATGCAGCGACCGGACATCGACATGCAAACCGCTCCGTGCACAAAAACTTCCAGCTCCAGATTCGGATTGTGCGCCTTGATTTCCGTGATCTCGGACAAGCGAAGTTCGCGACTCAATATGACGCGACGCACCCCAAGGTCATGCCAGAACTTGGCCGTTAGGTAATTCGTCGTATTCGCCTGGACCGACAAATGAATTTCAACCTCGGGACGCACCTGACGAAGCCACCCCACAAAGCCGGGGTCTGCCACAATCAAGGCATCGGGCCCAAGGTCTATCGCCGAAAGAAGCGCTTTCTGGAAGGATTCCACCTTGACATTTCGCGGAATCACGTTACTCGTGAGGTAAAACTTTTTACCCAGGGCATGGGCGTACTTGATCCCTTCAGCAAGGTCGTCCAGGTTCTTGAAACCATTTTCACGAGCCCGGAGCGAAAAGGCGGGCTGCCCCGCATACACGGCATCGGCACCGTAAGCAAAGGCGTATTTCATTCGGTTCAGGTCACCGGCAGGAGCTAGTAATTCAGGAAGTTTCATAAATTACCACTTGAATCCTGTTCTCAGGTACACTTTTTCGTCGTTGAACAGGGTGATTTCGCCGAGGAAAAAGACGTACTGCCCTTCGTAGCTGATAGACGGCGTAAGGGAGTACTCCATCTTCGCCCCCTTCAGGAAACGCTTATGGATTTTCATGTGATTGCGTCTTGGAGTCGTGTCGTTTACCGCACTGCCGTAATCGGTTCCCTTCCAGAACCAGGTGTTGCGGAGAGAGGCCGCGATATGATGGTCATAGCGTCCATACACCGTAAAATCGACCACCTGACTGTTCGGACCATTCTGGTTTCCGAGCGGACGACCTAGGTGAGCCATCTGGGCCGTATTCGCATGAAAGTGAGAATACACATAAGGTTCAATACGGGCGTATTCGGCAATAAAGCCCGACTCCAGCAAATGCGATTTGATATTGAAGTCGTGTGCGCCCTGCATACCAGCCATCCAAGCCCATTTCGCCTCGATATTGTCGTTTTTTGCAAGGCTCACCGGACTTTCCATATCGTCTAGATAATATTCCGTATAAATACGGAGAGACCGGAACAAACGGTAGTTCAAGTCAAAGGCGAGAGACCCGTTGTTGCTGTCTTCGGAATAGTTTCCCTTTTCCATGAATAGGGGAACCACCGGCACGAACAGCCAAGGTTTCAGGTTATCGTACTGAATCTGGAGTTCGCTGATACCAATCGTCGCATTCCCCGCAGCCAATTCATAGCGATGACCGAAAATGTTGCGGGTTTCATCCTTGTTGTTCATCCCCATGCCAGGATAAATGCGCAAGTCCCCATAAAAGGAATAGACGCGAAGCGGTCCGAACTGCATGTCGAGCGAAAGCATGTTGTACGGAAGCGCGAACTGGTTCAAGCTCAAGTTGTTGTAGTAGCCCGGGCCCCAGTGCATCACGTCGCGGCCAAAGTCGATGCGCGCCCAGTCGTAGTTCAAGGCAATATGGGCGCGATAACGTGCATAGCTCGTATATTCGATTCCCGAATTGTTTTCCGACTTCTGATTTTCCAGGAACTCGCCATCAAAGGACCTGGGCTTGTCTGCGGAATGCCCCTCGTCATAAATGCGGGCGTCGAGAACAAAGTCAACCGAATCCGCATAGCCGCGCAGGTAAATGCCACCATCGATTCCCGGCCAGATCGTATCACCGAGAGCCTCTCCACCGCGGTAGTCCAAGCCACCCACCATAGACACGGCAATCGCTATTCGAGGAATTTCGGCATTCCGCTTCACGCATACGGAATCTTCTTTCTTACAGTCAAAATCTCCGTATCCCGAAATCGCAGGGCCATGATTTGCGTCGTAATAGAGCAAGGCATTCTTTTCGGTTTCGACAAAGTTCTTGCGGAAAGTCGTATCGCGGCGCGGATAAGCAAAGAACTGAGGCCCATCACCAGTCGTGACTCGGTGCAGTTCGTAAAGCATCGGGGAGTTTTCGAGGAGGCGCAAATTGCGGACATTTTCAGGGCCATTCACCGGAGAGGCTGCAAAGGCAGACACTGATAGCAACGACACCGCAACAAGAGCGAGCGACTTGGATATTTTCTTTTTCATAACGTCTCGATTTTTCAAGAATCTTAATGGCGTTTGGAGAACATTTTTGCAAAGATAGTTTTTTATGGACACAAATTAAAGGATTTTCCGCTATTTTGGAGCCATTTGTTCCGAACGAGACAAATCGTTCCGTTTTTGCGTTCAACTTTTTCAAACAACCGTTTTTTTTAACATATATAGGGCAATTTTCCATAATATCTTTTGTGAGGGACAATCAAAACACCCCTTCAAAAAGAGGATAATATGAAATGTTTGGGTATTTCTTCGCATATCTCGCTTGGGCTACTGGCCCTCCTTGCGGGATGTTCAAGCGACTCTTCTTCTACCTCCGCTGTCGACGACCTCAAATCGAGTATCGAAGGTGACATCGAAGGTGCTACCGAAAACAACAACGTCTGTCTAAACGACGGCTACTCCGCCATGCAGGGCGCCACGGGCGAAATCCTTTGCATGGATTCGGCAGGAAATCTCTCCTTCTGGATCAATCCGGACGGAAGTTTCGGCTATCCGGAATCCTCTCAAGAAGCTGGAACTCCGGACTCCAATTCGTCTGCAAGCGAATCCGGTGCAGCTTCCTCCGACAGCACCTCTACAGAAAATATCGAATCGAGCGCCTCTGCAACAGGCTCTACAGAAACACCCGCAAGCTGTGCCGACAGCAAAGCGCTCTATACCATCAACGGAGTTTCTTACTACCAGAGCGCCCAGGGTTACATCTACTACTACGACGGAGCCTGCAACCAGGTCAAGGTAGAAAGCGCCGTTTCCAGCAGCTCTGCCAAACCGTCCGTCGAAAGCAGTAACGACAGTCAGCCGACCGTAAGCAGTTCTTCCGTTACACCGGTCGAAAACAGTGGCGACATTCAAACACCCCAAAGCAGCGCCTCTACCACTCCGGCAGAGAATAATTCCTCTGCGTCTACGGCAACAAGCAACGCCTCTACATCCAACGGCAACTCGCCCACCATCAAGTACGCAGGTGCCGCAGCGACCATCGAAAACGATAACGGCTGCGTCAATATCGACGGAGGCACCGTCACCATCACCTGTGCAGGCGACTACAACTTCAGCGGTAACGGAGACGGACAAATCCAGGTGAACGCGGCTAGCACCGACAAGGTGGAGCTCTATTTGAACAACTTAACGCTTTCCCATTCAAGCGACGCCCCCCTCTATGTCCACAATGCCGACAAGGTGGTCGTAAACCTCGAAAGCGGCACCACCAACACGTTCTCTGACGCATCCACAAGAACAACCGACTACATCAAGGCCGACGGCACCAAGGATACCACGGGAGCGGCCATCTACGCCAAGGATGACCTCACCATCAAGGGTGAAGGAACTCTCAAGGTGACCGGCAACTACAACAACGGCATTCATTCCAGCAACGACCTGCGCGTCCGCGGCAACCCGACCATCAACGTGACCGCCAAGAACAACGGCCTAAAGGGCAAGGGCCTTGTGGATATCGAAGGTGGCGACATCACTATTTCGGCAACAAACGGCGACGGCATCAAGAGCGATGAATGTAACGTAAGCGGCACCGATACCACCATCACCGAAGGCAAGGGTATCGTCGATATCAAGGGTGGCAAAATCACCATCACCAAGGCGGGCGACGACGGAATTCAGGCATACAACTATGTCTTTATCCGCGACTCGGTTTCTGCCCCGACCATCAACGTGACCTCCACCGGCAAGGGAATCGTCTCGGAAAACAGGGTCTACATCAACGCCGGCAAGATCGACATTTCTTCGGGCGATGACGGCGTTCACTCCAACATGAACGTCTATTTCAACGGCGGCTACACGACCATCGCCGCCCCCAAGAACGACGGCGTACACGCCGATTCCACGCTGACAATCAACGACGGAACCATCTACGTCACCAATTCCTACGAAGGCCTCGAAGCCTGGTACATCAAGGCAAACGGCGGCATCACCGATGTCTACGGAACCAATGACGCCTGGAATGCGGCGGGCGGCAACGACGGCTCGGGCAACACCAGTCAGGGCGGCCAGTCCAACTGGGGATTCCCGGGTGGCGGTGGCATGGGCCCCGGTGGTGGCGGCATGGGTAGCAGCAGCGGCTTCCTCACGATTACAGGCGGCGTTCACCACGCAAAGACCGGCTCCGGTGACACCGACGGTATCGACAGCAACGGCGAACTCACGATTTCTGGTGGCGTTGTCATCGTTGAATGCCAGATCAGCGGCGGCATGGGCGGCTCCTTCGATTCCGACGGAAATGCAAACCTTACGAGCAAGACCGTCCTTGGCTTCAGCAGCGGCTCTTCGGAAAAGGGTTCCAACTACAGTGTCTCCTTCAGCACTAGCAGCTACTACGGCACCTCCAATGTAGCCTTCAAGCCCACCATTTCCGGTAGATACATGGTGACCACCACGGGTCAGCCCTCGCAGGTGAGCAACGTTTCGAGCTACAGCAAGAGCGTTACCTTCCCGTCGGGTAGCACCGTCTACTACAACGAGTAAAAGAGACTCCTAATTATAATAGAGCGTCTACAGAAAGGTCCTCCGCTTCGCGGAGGACCTTTGCATTACAATTTAAACCGCCTTATAAATTGCCTTAAGCATTGATGCGACTAAAGGAGTCCCCTCTTTGCAGAACGCATCAGGCTCCTAAGCTGCTTGTTGTCCAGCTTAGGGACTTCCGCATCCTTTTGGGCGCGGGACTTCGGGGCGCAATCTTCGCAAAGGTGCTTGGTTACGGTTCCAAAGCTTGCGGCGCCGTTCGAGACAGTCGTTTCCTTGAAACGGTAAGAACGCAGCAAGGCCTCCTTATGGCACTTGTCGCAAATTCCCATCTTGGGGGCCGAAGCTTCGTGATGACGTTCCTTTTTCGGGGCGTCACTGGTTTCTTCCCAGGCTTTACTCTGGGCTGCAATCTTGCGTGCGAAATGATCGTCTGTCAGGCTCATGGTACCTTCCTTTTTTATTTTAACTCTTTCTTTATAAAGTCATTCAGGAAAAGCGCTAGGAACGTA
Organism: uncultured Fibrobacter sp.; assembly: GCF_947166265.1. Lineage (NCBI taxonomy): Bacteria > Pseudomonadati > Fibrobacterota > Fibrobacteria > Fibrobacterales > Fibrobacteraceae > Fibrobacter > uncultured Fibrobacter sp. The sequence goes on from NZ_CAMVDO010000004.1 coordinate 26,209, forward strand.
TTGCAAATCGAAGTCGGATGCCCTTCGTCGGTGTAAAGGCTCCGGCCAAACTTTCCCCGTTCCAACTGTTTTTCCTTGAACGCGGCCACGTAGGCCGCAAAATCCATAATCTTTACGCGCTGGTCATCCTTCTTTTCCAGCCCACGGATAAGTTCATTCAGCGCACTCAACTGCGACGGCGCCACAGGAAACATATCTTCGGGAATAGTCAAGAAATGAAGCGGAGCCAAGGTCTTGCTCAAGACTTCATCGGCGAGAGCTTCGTAAACGTCAAACACTTTAGCGTAGTCGTTACCACCCCGCTTGAGTTCCTTAAGGCCAAGTCCGATAATCATTCGCCCCGCCTTCTTGCCGATAATGTCGGCCGATGCGCGGTCGTACAACTGCCGCAGGCTCTGGGGGGCAGGCGCATTGATAGAAAACTGAACCGGACGATTCGCCTCACGGCAAAGGAGAATTTCGGCAAAGCGGTTGGCTGCTTCGCCCTGTTCTCCGAAAAGTTCATCGCCTATAATCAGTATCCTATTTTCCATTACTCCTATAATCTACACTCTTGAACGCCGTTTGACCACAGAAAGGATCCAAAAATTCTCTTTTTTTTGCCTTTTTTTGACAATATGGCCATCGGCAACCAGCGCCCCCGGAACATTTTCGATGGGCGATCCATCGTCCAGGTAAATCTCGAGTTCAGAACCTTCGGGAAGTCCAGACATCACAAGACGACTGCGCATGGCATTGTTGGGGCATACCACTCCACGCAGGTCCAAGTGTTCCGGAAATGTTCCCTTCAAAGCCTCCGGCAAAGGGGAAACCTTCGTTTTTTCGCAAAAAACGGCAATTTCGGGAGCGAACCTCGTAGGCGAGTCCAACCAAGTCCCAACAGGATACTCCGGCAAATTTATCGCGAGAACCCGAGCAAGGGCCTCTTCGGGCGAAATCACCTGAGCTGTTTCACGACGGAACCACTCCGAACAGGCAAAAGAGATTAGCCGTCTGAGAGCATCCTCGAAACCAGAGCTCCCCTTTTGGGCCTCCATCCACTTTTCCAACGGAGTTTTGGAATTTTCTGCCAACATAATCGAATATAAATGATAATTTTTTGTGAAATAGCGATTATAATGTAGCAAACTTTCTACAGGGTTTCTATATTTGGCGCCAAGTTCCGAAAAAGGAACAAAAAGTTTTATAAATAGGTTATACGGTTTTATGGCAATCAGTACAATCCTACTCGACATCATGTTCGTCGTCTACGTCATCGCGGGCATCGGACTTGTCATCTACGGTTTCAGCTGTTACTATAGCATCTACTTATTCTTAAAGAATAGCCGCACCACGCGGCTTTCCGACCGCAAGCACATCCTGCAGTTCTACCGCGAACACTCGATGGACGACCTGCCGCAGGTGACCACCCAACTCCCCGTCTTTAACGAAGCGAACTGTGTCGAACGCCTGCTCGAAGCTGTTTGCGCCATCGACTACCCCAAGAACAAGCACGAAATTCAGGTTCTGGACGACTCCACCGACGAATGTTACGAAGTTGCGAAGAAAAAGGTCGCCGAACTTGCCGCCAAGGGTTACGACATCAAGCTTATTCACCGCACGAACCGTTCCGAATTCAAGGCCGGCGCCCTTAAGGAAGCCATGCAGGTCGCCAAGGGTGAATTCCTCGCCATTTTCGATGCCGACTTCGTCCCCGAGAAGGACTTCCTCCTCAAGACCATCCCCTACCTGGTAATGGACGAAAAGATTGGCCTGGTCCAGGGCCGCTGGGGCCACCTGAACCGCACCGAGTCCGGTTTGACACTCGCCCAGTCCATCGGTATCGATGGACACTTCGTGGTGGAACAGTCCGCCCGTAGCTGGGGCAAGCTCTTCATGAACTTCAACGGTACTGCAGGCGTGTGGCGCAAGCAGGCCATCTATGGTGGTGGCGGCTGGGAAGGCGACACCCTGACCGAAGACATGGACCTTTCTTACCGTAGCCAACTCGCCGGTTGGAAGATGAAGTTCGTGTTCGACGTGATCGTTCCGGCCGAGCTCCCCAACGACATCAACGCCTTCAAGGCACAGCAGTTCCGCTGGGCAAAGGGTTCCATCCAGACCGCCATCAAGATTTTGCCGCGCGTACTCAAGGCCAAGGTTCCTCTCCGTGTAAAGATCGGCGCCATCCTCCACACGACGCACTACTCGATCCACCCTTGCATGTTGTTTACCGCCCTCTGTGCTTGGCCGCTGCTCGCCTTCTTTGAACCGGTCGCACACCTGCCGACCTGGGCCTACACCGTCGGTTTCAGCTTTATCTTCCTCGCCGCGATCGCACCTTCTGTTCTTTACTTTGTGGCACAGCGCTGCTCCGGCTACACCGGTTGGAAGATCCGCCTGCTGTCCCTCCCCATCCTCATGGCTTTGGGTGTAGGCATTGCAGTGAGCAACTCCCGCGCCGTGTTCTCTGCCGTGATCGGTGCCAAGGGCAGCTTTGTCCGCACCCCGAAGAGCGGCGGATCCAAGAAGAAGGCCAAGAGCCACTACGCCCAGAAGTTCCCGTGGCAGGCTGTTGTCGAACTGGGTGTCGGCGTCTACTGCATCTTCGGTCTTCTGGAATACATCGGTGCGCAGAAGTTCATTATCGGACCGTTCCTCGCCCTCTATTCCGTTGGCTTCCTCTCGGTGAGCGTGCTGAGCTTTATGCACTACATCGGCAACCTCATCGAAATGCACAAGGCCCGCGCCGCAGAAAAGGCCGTCGAAAAGCAGGACTAACGCTCTCGACGAGTTCCTGAAACATAAGGATTTATCCGCCGCAGCGCCTCGAGGCTTGCGGCGGTTTCTTTTTGGTAATCACCGTAAAGATGCAAATAGAGCCTGTGGTAGGCACCATAGAGCTGAAGGGCCGCCAAGGAAACCATAGACGCGGCAACGACAGCGACCAAAAGTTCAATCAGCGTAAAGCCAGCACCCTGTTTCAGTTCTTTCGACACCGGACAAGCCTCCTTAGTTGGACCGTGTGGACAGCCTCGGCGGAAACTAAAACCCAGGCTAGCGGTTTAATCCCAGGAACAGCTCTTAGGGCAACATCCGTTCCATTTAAGACAAAAGAAGTATCCCGGCATTCAGGAGGTTCCGCAACGAGCGATTCCACCGACTGAGCCACGGCTTGTAGCGTTCGGACCTGATTGCGTTCAACACTCCGCAGCAGATTGAACCCGTCCAGGAACCGCCCCAAAGCAGTCACACCTACGGCAAGTATGGCGAGCGACACACATACTTCCATCAAGGTGAAACCTTTTTTTTCATCATTTTTCATTCAATATTCAGCTTCCATTCAAAGGGTTTCAGCGATCCTTCCACAAAATCCGGTACAAGCATCGAATCTACTTGCAAGGCTTCGGACGATTCGAGAGACATCACAAACGACGGATATCGCATTTGGACTTTCGCAGTCCCGTTTGGGAAAGCCACCTCATGCAAAGCGACGACAACGCCCGAGAACTCCAATCCCCTTGATATTTCAACGCGATCCTCACTGAAGGCCTCTAGCCAATGGACCTTCGTCTGTCCGCGAAACACAAGAGGCCCCCGTGCATAAACGCGCAACGTGTCAAACACGGCACTTCCCCGTACCTCCATAGCGCCGTCCACCATGAACCTCCCCGAAGAAACGCGCCCTTCGAGGTCTAGCGACAAGTCCCCATCCATAACCCTAAGCGCCATCGAAGGAATTTGCCCAAACATCCGACGATTTCCCGTCTTAGACACCAATTCTAGCGGAGGCTTCACCATCATGATTTCACGGTTCAGCTGAAGTCTAAACGCATCGTAAATGTCATGCCGCAAAGAATAAGACCGCAACATGTTACAGCCGCTATCGCACGCCACACCAGCAAGCACATGCACACTCCTGCAAGAATCGACCTCGGCACGCAAATCAGCCCAAGGCCCCATACGCTCCTTAGAAACCCTGGGAAGATGAACGACTTCACGCCCAACATTCTCTGGAATTTGCTCAAAGAAACCTTCGGGAAGGCCCTCTAAATAGGCCAACAACGCAGACTCCGCATCGTAAATCCGCTGCTGTTGCAGCAAATAACGCATCGCCAGCTGTCGCCCACTTCCGGGCATCTGCAAAAGCGAGGTCAGCAAGACCGTTACCGCAAGCAATATTCCAAGAACAAACGGCAAAACAGCCCCGAGCTTATCACATCGCCTCACCGCCCACCTCCACGATAGCCGTCGAATCGCCGCATCCGAGTTGAATGCGGTCGCGTTCAATCGAATTCAACGCAAACCTTCCAACGCGCATACCCTCCTTCAGGGGGCTCGACTCCCCTAGCAAGGAATCGAACATCACAACAGCGACCTTGTGCTCCACCACCCCCATCAAATGAAACGAAGGCAGTTCGCATTTTTCAAAAACAGGCCTTGCATAGGGCACTTCATCGACAACATCCTCAAAAACGACTTCATGAAATTCCTTGGGAGGCAAAAGTTCTTCTGCAGGAGGGTCGATACATCCCACGCAATCATAAGAATCATTCTGCAAATGCCACCGACAAAGTAGTGAGACCGTTAAACAAAGGACTAGCGCAAGCCAACACAAGCCTCTAGGCGCCCCTGTAATTTGCGTTACAGTCCTTTTTTTCAAGTCGATACGTCGCCAAAAGGGATCATGCGCCGCATCATTAAAAAGACGGCGTTCAAATACACCTTTCAAGCGAAACTCCTCAAAAGAATCGGCTCGAGAAAAAAGCGGATCCGTCCTTAAAAACCTCCGGAAACGTTCAAGCCGAATTTCTAGCAATTCGAGACCGTCACCAAAGCCGCTTTCTTCGGACCAATGACAAAGGCGCCCTTCGAAAAATACCAGAATAAAAAGCGAACCGTCAACGGTTGCATAAAAGAAAAAATTCCCGCTATTGTCCTTAGATGCATTACGCATTGCCGCATCTGCAGCCGCATAGAGCCAAATCTGTCTTGGCAAAACCCTCCGCGTGCCCCAAGCCTTACGGAACGCCGAAAAAGACACCACCACCAGATAGCGTAAAAACCGACCTTCGGGTGCGTTGAACGAAACCAAAGGAATCATTCGAAAGTAGCCGCCATTTTCACGGATTCTAGAACGCAATTTCGGAAATTCGTATTCAAAAGCACATTCAAGTTCATCCCGCGAAATGATCTTGTCAAAAGTCGCCGTCTGCTCCCACATAAACAAGCTCACTTCGTGAGGAAAGCCGCGTTCAAACAATCCCAAGCAAGAATCAATTACCTTACGGACGCTCATCGGAAACTCCACCACGCTCGATATGGGGCGTAATAAAGATGGCCAGTTCGTTTTCTTCTTCCTCTTCGGATGTATAGCAGAAAAGCCTCCCCAATAAAGGGATGCTCCCTAAAAATGGAACCGCCGAACGCACCTCGGATTTACTCTTGCGGATAAGCCCTCCTAGGCAGAGGGTTTCCCCGTTTTCCAGGACCACCACCGTTTTCAGATTCCTAGTGCTGATATCGCGCGGGCCATCGCCGGAGCTACGCCCCGCCGTCTTGATTTCGGGCGAAACCTCTAGCGTAATGCGCCCCTCCTGCGTTACCGACGGAGTCAGTTCCAGCGAAATTCCGTCATTAAACGAGCGGTAATCCGTAATCGGATACCCATCGGCCGAAACTTGGCTCACCAGGTAATAGACCGTATTCGTCACATTGAGTTCCGACTTGTTTCCATTGAGCGTCGTAAGCCTCGGACGCGCCAAAATTTCTGCGTAGTTGTTTTCTTCCATAGAGGCAAGTTCCATTTCAAAGCGGTCCGGCAAAAGCCCAATTTTTCCGAACGCCCCCGCCACAGAAAAATCCTTGTCCATAAAATCGAGATAGCCTCGAGCTCCGATATCGCGCTCCTGCGTTTTTCGCGAAGAACCGCTATGCAGTCCGATTTCAAAACCGTGCCCCTTCTTGAATTCCACCACAATGCAAGAAAGCGTCACCTGCAGCGCCGGAATATCGATCAGTTTCAACAGATCCTCTGCCGACTGTATTTCCGACCTAGAGCCCACCAAAAGGAGAGCATTCTGTTCCTTGATTTCGGTCACTCCAAAATTGGAACCAGAAGAAATCTTCCCCAAATAGGCCAAGGCTTTTTCGGAATGGATATGACGCAACGGGTAAAGGCGAGCCATCGAAAGAGCGTTTCGAGCGCCCCCTTCCGACACGAAAAGCGTCGAATCCTGCAGGGCGTAGCTGTAGCGCTTGTCCCTAAAAAGCGACTCCACCAAGGATTCCAGCGAAACGCGCGTCAAGCGGAGCCTTACGTTATCATGAATGTCGCCATAGACGGCCAAATTCAAGTGCGACAATTCCGCGAGTTCGTTCAACACTTGCAACAGGTTTCCGTCGCTAATTTCGGCCGAATAAAGTTCCCCATCACGTTCCAGGTGAATATCGGCAGCGGGTTCTTCGGGACGGTCCTCGCTTGAAATAAGCCGTTTACGCGCCTCGCCCACGCGAAGACATTCCCCCTCGCGCCATACGCGAAAGCCATGCGCCCCCATGATCGCGCGAAAAGCGGCCTCTGCCGACAGGGAATGCAGGTTTCCACTCACTTTTCCCATAAGCCCAGGATCAGCAAGGATGTTCAATCCGGAATTCAGCGAAAATTCTCGAACAAATTCATAGACGTCTTTTTCCTTGACCGACAAAGAAATCAAGGAATCCTGCACCCTGAATTCATGTTCGCCATGGGAAACGGCGCGCCGCACATGATACACGGAGCCATCCTCAACGATTTCAAGCCCATGCGCCGAACAAAGCGCCGTAAGCCCTTCCATCAGCCCCACTCCTTCCAGATGAAACGTCACCTTGGAATCAAGCGAATCGTCTACCAGAATGGGCGTTCCATAGGCTAGCGAAACCGTACGCATCACCTCGGCAATAGGCGTGTCTACAAAATCGAGAACGGCCGCCCGCAAGGGCATACAGCCGAGAATAAAGAAAAAAAGAATGGTCCCTAAAGAAAAAGACGGTCTATGCGACAAACGTCCCTCGGGAATGGCAATAACCCTGCCCGGGATATATCAAAGACTGCCTATCTGGCAGACAGGCTAGAATATAACAAAAAAATGCTCGGAGATAAGGATTTTACGAAAAAAAATTATTCGTCCAGTTCCTGGTACGCTTCCTTGGCATTGGCGCGCGTCTCGTCATTGTTATTCTCGGGGGTACCTGCACAGGCAACCAACATCAGAACAGCAAACAGGGACATGACTACTTTGGTAAAACTCATAAGGAAACTCCTTCTATTTTTCCCTAAATATATACGAAAAAAAAGTCGATGTCAAGAATTATTCCTTAAATTTCGCATATTCATAAAAAAGACCTGTTTGCAATATTGCAAACAGGCAAATTTTTCTCAATTTTCGTTGCGCACGTATGCGCTACGGAATTTGCTAAAAATTACTTGGCTTCGGCAGCTGCATCAGCGGCAGCGGAATCGTCAGCCTTCTTACCGCTCTTGGCAGTGATCGTGAAGATCACGGTGCGCGGCTGGCAAGCAAGTTCGATACCGTCGGCGAGCTTGAGGTCCTTGGCATAGAAGGTCGTCGGAGCCGGGAAGTCGGAGATGTCCATTTCGAGGACAGCCGGAATCTTGGCCGGTTCAGCGGCGAGCTGGATGTAGCGGTTCTGCTGAGCAAAGGTACCGCCCTGAGTCTTAACGCCAACCGGAAGACCGGAGAGCTTGACCGGAACGCGAACCTTGACCTTGGAAGATTCTTCGATCTTGAGAAAGTCGATGTGTTCGATTTCCTGGGTCAGGGGGTTCTTCTGGTAGTTGTAAATTACGGCAGCGTTGCCGGCCTTGCCATCAATTTCCAGGTCGAGAAGCGTGTAACGCTTACCCGGGGCGAGGACCTTGCGAACATCGATAGCGCTAACGCTGATATTCACAGACTCCTGACCCTTACCATAATAGACGGCCGGAATCTTGCCTTCCTTGCGGAGACGAGCGCAATCGCGGCTCTTGCCTAACACTCTCGAGGTTGCTGCGAGTTTTGTGAGTTCCATAATTTTACTCCAATTAAGTAAATGGTTAAAAAAAATTCATTGGGGTAGCAGGATTCGAACCTACGAATAACGGAATCAAAATCCGTTGTCTTACCACTTGACGATACCCCAATGGTGGCCCAAATATAGCAAATTTATGCAAAATTCAAAGGGTTTGGGCTAAAAACCCTCGAAAAAGCGGGTTACCACCTGATACCTGGAGATAGGTTTCAGTTCTTCGGCAGCCTCTTTCGCCTGCGCGCGTGTTTCGAAGACGCCAAAAACAGATGCTCCCGACCCCGACATCAGGACGGACTTCGCCCCCAGGCGCTTGAACTCGTTTTTCATCTCTTCGACAAGCGGGTGCTTCGGGAAAACCGATTCTTCAAACGCATTGAAAGTATTGGCAAGAGCAAAGTCGATCGATGCGGCCTTGCCCGTGCGCATGCACTTCGCCTTGTAAGTTTCCCAACGGTCCGGACCAGATTTAGGAACGCCAGCGTAGGCATCCTTCGTCGGAACAGAATCAAGCGGAGTCGCCACCAGCAGATACTGTTCGCCACTCAACTGCAAAGGCTTTACAAAAGTGAGCTTTTCGCCAATGCCTTCGGCCATGGCCGTACCGCCCCGTACCAGGAACGGCACATCGGCACCGAGGCGGGCCCCGATTTCTTCGAGCTTTTCAAACTTGAACTTGAGCTTCCACAGCTGGTTCAGCAAGCGCAGCGTCGCAGCCGCATCGGCAGAACCGCCGCCAAGACCGGCACCCAGCGGCATTATCTTTTTAAGGTAGATATCGGCCCCATGAGTTGTCCCCGATTCCTGTTGCAACAGCTTTGCTGCCTTGTAAACCAGGTCGGACTCCAGCGGGTAGTTCTGCGGTTCATTGTAGCAAAGAGTGATGCGACCGTCTTCACGAATTTCGGCGCTTACCGTGTCGCCGGCATCGATAGTCTGAAACAGCGTGCCCAAGTCATGATATCCGTCTTCACGCTTGCGGATGACATCTAAGAATAAATTAACCTTAGCAGGAGCGTATTCTTTCATGGTCCCAAACTTAGCAAAAAAATGTTCTAGTTCACCTTGATAACCATCATTGTAAGGTCATCAAAGGGATCTGTTCCTATTGAAAAGGCTTTCACGTCATCCGTGATTTTCCTCAGGAATTTTTCACCTCCACGAGGTTCGATAGAATTCAATTTATCCAACAGCCTTTTTTCACCATAAAGCTCAGCAAAAGCATTGTGAGCTTCAGGAAGGCCATCGGTATAGAGGAACAGGCAATCCCCACTTTCAAACTGAATTTCAGTTTCTTTATATTGCGTAAAGTCGAACCCAGCAAGAAATGTTCCATGACGTTGTTTCAAGAACTCGAAGTTGCCGTCTTTTTTGGCAAAGCATACGGCATTGTGCCCCGCATTGGTACACTTCAGTTATACGAAATCATATATTTTCTCTCTTTCTCATAACAAAAATAACAACAAAATTTCTCGACACCGTTTTCACGGGTAAGCCTTGAGAAGCAAAAAACGATATTTAAGGAAGCTTACCCGAATTTTCCGGAGCGTTGCATACTCTGGATTTCTTCGATTCCAAGGAGCATGGCGCGGGGTTTGCTGTTGCCCTTGGCAGGGCCACACACGCCGAGGCTGTAAAGTTGGTCCACAATTTTACCGGCTCGGCTGAATCCCACGCTAAAGTGGCGCTGCACTGCAGATGTCGAAAGCCCGCGGCATTCCACCGCCCAGACAGCCACATCGTAAAGCAGCTTGTCAAGCTTGCCCAGGTCCTTTCCGCCACCTTCACCGTCTTCGTCGCCTTCACCGTCGCTGACATCGAAGGATTCCACCTGCGGGTAGAACACATTCTGGTCGGAGCAGGCGTCGGCAAGCTTTTCGGCTTCTTCGTCGCTGAGGAATGCGCCATGAACACGCACCGGTTCGGGGTCGTTCACCGCCTTGTAAAGCATGTCACCGCGGCCCAGGAGCTTTTCGGCGCCGGCATGGTCCATGACCGTGCGGGCGTCAATCTGCGATGCCACCTTGAAGCTGATACGCGTCGGCAAGTTCGCCTTGATGATACCGGTAATCACCTTTACCGACGGGCGCTGCGTGGCAAGCACCAAGTGAATGCCCACGGCACGGGCCTTTGCGGCAAGACGCGCCACGTTCTTTTCGATTTCCTTTCCGGCGACCATCATAAGGTCAGCCATTTCATCGATAATCACCACAATGAACGCCATGCGGTGGCTGCGGTCTTCTTCGGGGACTTCGTCAGGCAATTCGCCCGCTTCGAATTTCGCGTTAAAGCCGCCAATATTACGCACCTTCGCAGACGCCAGGACTTCGGTTCTGCGGTCCATTTCATAGCAGAGCCACTGGAGCGCCTGAATCGCAATTTCGGGCTTGGTAATCACCGGAGCCAGCAGATGCGGAATATTTTCGTACATCTTGAGTTCCACCGCCTTCGGGTCCACCAGGATCATGCGGAGTTCATCAGGAGTCTTACTGAAAAGCATCGAAGCCATGAGGGCGTTGATGCAGACCGACTTACCGGAACCAGTCTGACCGGCAATCAAAAGGTGCGGAGCCTTCGCCAAGTCCATCGTGAACGCTTCGCCGGTAATGTCCTTACCGAGCGCCACCAGAATCTTTTCGGGCGAGGGCTTAAACTTATCGCTCTGGAATACATCAAGGCTATACACCGTCTGGAACTTGCGATTCGGAATTTCGATACCGACGGCCGCCTTCCCCGGAATCGGCGCCAGAATACGCACCGACGAAACGCGGAGCGGAAGCGCCAAGTCTTCTTGCAACGCGGAGAATCGACTCACCTTCATGCCCGGGCCCGGTTCCACTTCAAAACGGGTAATCATCGGGCCCGTTTCGCAGCCGATCACACGACCTTTCACCTTGAAGTTTTCGAGCTTTTCTTCGAGCATCTTGCCGATTGCGTTCAGTTCATCTTCGGAGTAGTCGGCCATCTGCGGTTCGTGTTCTTCTAGAATATCGCTAATGGCAGGCACCTTGTATTCGTCGTAAGCCGTCGTCGGGTCACGCTGCGGAATGGATGCCGCCTTCATTCCCGAAGTCGAGGATCCAGGAGTCACAGTTCCAATCGAGGCACCCAAAGTTTCTTCCGGCATTTCGGGAACATCGCCCACGTCATCGGCACCGTAAACCTCGGGTACAAACGTTTCTTCGTCAGCCGCGCCATCACTTTCCAGCCCTTCGACAGGCTCAGGGACCTTACCAGGTTGGTGAGCTTGCCGAACCACCGTACCGGCAGGGACCTGTTCCGTTCGAGAAAAATCATTAGCAGAGATAGTCGGTTCGCCAGCCATCACTGTACGTTCATCGGCATTCTGCGCCGGAAGCGGCGCCATCGTCCGCTGGGTTACGCCCTTTGCGGCAGGCACCGTTCCCGTCGGCATCGCATTGGCAGATACCGTACGTGCCGACATAGCCCCCGTCATCGGAGAACCTTCGCGGCGAACATCACCCTTCACCTGCATACGACCACGGTGGTCCTTTTCCCAGGCAATCAGGTCGCGGGCTCGCTTGAGTGCCGCAATCTTTTCCTTGACTTCCACGATTTCAAGGGCATTCATCTTGCCACCGTTTAGGCGCAAGTATTCTTCGAGCCTGCGGATTTCCGGGTCGTCATCCAGATTATACTCGCCCGCCACATTTTTCGTGGGTTCAACACGATAAGTCGCTTCCTGCGGTGCATCCACAGATTTTCCCTTAGCAGCAACCGTTTCATTTTCAGGAGCCTCGTCCGGAACTTCAGGAATATCATCGATTCCGTTCAACGAAAATTCATCGTCCAGCCAATTGCTCCGTCCGCTGAAAGGCGTCACCTTGTTCTTACGGCGAATCTTGAAACCATCCGGCTTGATATTCACCGTATTGTCGTCCATGTAAACGCCACGCGGAAGAGCCGCACCAGGCAAATCCATGTTCGTCTGCACTTTAGGCATACGGCGCATATCTACAGGTTCATAGCCATCGTCCTCGGTCGGTTCCTTTTTCTTGAACACCGACTTAAACCAAGAAGTCGTCTGCACCACAAACTTGAAATGCCTCGGCCGAAGTCCAAACGCAAGCACCAAAACAAGAGCCAAAACGGTCAGAAGCGAAATCAGCGGTACAAGGATCGAACTCGGGAAAAAGACCTGGGCGATGTTTTGACTAAAGAACTGCCCCAGGGTTCCGCCCCCCTGAATCAGAGCCTCCTTCGCCACTTTAGTATCACCGTAATTACGCAGCGAGAATAAGAACGAAAATACGATCGACAAAAGCGAAAGTCCAACCGCATAGCGCATAAAGCGACCACGCCTCGAAACGGACACAAGGGTTGCCCCCCACATGACCAAAGCAGAAGACACAATCAGGGAAGCGACTCTTCCAAATACGAACGCCAGCACATCGGGAACCAACTGGCCCAAATAAGGCCCCAGGACGTTTTCACGTTCCCCGCTATAGGCCGAACAAATGCACCCAAGCATCAAGATAAGGCCAAGCCCCACCAGGGCCCATCCCCCTAAAATGGATACAAAACCCTGTTCCGACGGAGAAAAAACGTCTTTTTTAGAAGATTTAGAAGATTTTCCCGCTTTCTTAGAAGATTTCTTTTGAGTAGCCAAAATGCCTCCGCAAGTACCCCCTAAATATAATTATTGTTGCTTTTTTTGTCTTGTCCACTTTTTTATTCCTAAGCACATAACCTATTGACTGTCAAAGACTTAGGCTACCAAAACCGGACTTTTTACATTCAGCGTTCGCACAAATTGTGCGTCCACGATTCACTTAAGGTTTACGACTATTTATTATCTTTCTTTGTATGAAGAACACCAAGTTACCCAAGCGATTAAAGAAGATTCTTGCGGGCTTTACCGCATCGACTATCGTTGTCATTGCGATCCTTATTTTTGGAAGTACACAAAACGACATGACCGGGACTTCCCGCGAAAGTGCGGAATCGCTCGAAAACATTTTTTACGACCTGTTTTTTAAGGGCCGCTCCTTTGTAGACGACCACGACATCGGACTGAGCGACAAGATTACCATTGCCGACGGTTACGACCCAAGCATCCTGATTGTAGATATCGATGAACCTTCGCTAGAAAAATTGGGTCCCTTTAACGAATGGGACCGCGACATTCACGCAAACGTCGTTAAGAACCTGAGTGCCGGTGGCGCATCGGGTATCGGCTTCGATATCATTTTCAAGACTGCCGATTTTGGAAAGAAAAAAGCAGAACAGGTGCTACAGGTTTTGGGCAACATCGCTCCCGAAACCCCCTGGGATTCCACCTATCCGAATATTCTCGCCAGTTTCAACTACGACTCCATGCTCGTGTCCGCCATTCACGAAAGCAACAACACCATCGTCTGCGACATGTTTGGCGAAGCCAAGGCCTATAAGCATGAATCTCAATGGAGAAAATTGAGCGGCGAGGCGCGCGCAAGGGAAATCGGCTTTGGTTCGACCATCAACAGTAACCAGGTCGACCATATCGAAAACATCGAGCCCAAGGACCTTCTGGACAATATCTTCCCCGAACTGGCTCAGGCAGGAGCTGGTGTCGGTACCGTAAACGCATACCCGGACAACGACGGTGTGGTTCGCCGCATCACGATGTTCTACCGATTCCCCAACATGGACCTTCCTGCAACAACCGACTCTTCGCTTGCAGAAGTCAGCAGAATCGACTCCAGCCACATCTACTCCACGATGTCGCTCATGACTGTCTTGCACCTGTTCCACAGGGATCCCAAGGACATCACCATCAAGATGGGCGAATACATCGACATCGGAAAGCCCTTCGGAATTTACAGGGACTCCAGCGGATTTTACCACACCACCTACCCCAATTTCAGCTACCCCATGTTCGTGGCTCTCCGCGAAAAGCTGAAGGAAAAGAAAATCGAAAAAACGGCAAGCAAGAACTTTGTCGACGTCACCAACAAGATTATCGCCATCAAGGACACCCTTGGAAAAGTTTCCTTCGACATTACCGGTCAAGACGACATTCTTGAAGGAAAAATCGTCAAGACAATGATGCGCATCACGGAGGCGACACTCGATTCCGTAGAAGAAGGCTCTCCGCTTAAAATCGGAAAGAACATCACCCTCGAACTCGACGAAGACGAAGATGACGGAAACCATTTCGTAATTAACGGAACCGGCTCCGATGAAGACGAAGAGGAAGGCATTCCTGTTTCAAGAAACATCATCAGGACGCTCCAGTTCTTTGCGGACTCCATCAAGAAAATTCCTGCAGGAAAGTCGGTGCACCTGTCCATGGATATGGACATTCATTACGACAAGGAACACAAGCGTTGGCATTCTAGCCAGGTGATTCTATCCGATGCTGTCATACGCGACATTCAGAATACCAGCGACGACAGAATCAACAACCTAAAACCCGGTGAAGAACTCCGATTCGGCCCCGTCAAGCGCATTCCTATAGACAGCTACGGACGCTACCAGGTCAACTTCAAGGGGCGTTACAACGTCGTCGAATCCAAGCGAACTTTCCAGCACCTTTCCTATAAGGATGTTTCCACAGGTAATGTCGATGCCGGTGTCTACCAGGGAAAAATTTTCATCCTGGGTTCCGCTGCTGCGGCTCTATTCGACTTCGTTCCAGTCCCGAGTGAAGAAAACTACCCCGCCGTTCTCATTCACGCCACCATCATCAAGAACATTCTCGAAGACGACTACATTGTGACCCTGGCCGAAAAATACCAGCGCGTCATCGTCATCATTCTCGCACTGGTCTGCTTGCTTTTGGGCCTTTACTTCAAGAGTTACCTGTCCGTCGCCCTTTCCCTTATCTTGATGGGCATCTACATCGTGGTCGCGTACAAGTATTTCGAAAGCGGACTCTACATCGGCGTATCCAAGCAGTTGCTTGCCATGCTCCTCACCAACATTTCGGCTCTGGTGGTCCAGTTCTATTTCGAAAACAAGGAAAAGAGCTTTATCAACAACGCGTTCAAGCAATACATTTCTCCGGAACTGATCGACGCCATGGTGGACCAGGAAATCATGCCGACCCTGGGTGGCGAAAAATCGAACATCACGGCCTACTTTACCGACATCGCCAGTTTCTCTACGTTCTCCGAAAAAATCGGTGACCCGAGTAAGCTCGTCGAACTTTTGAACGAATACCTTACCGCCATGACCGACACGCTACTCAGCAACAAGGGTACGCTCGACAAGTACGAAGGTGATGCCATTATCGCCTTCTTCGGAGCGCCGATGCCTTTGGAAAACCACGCCCAAAGTGCCTGCGACTCCGCAATCGACATGCAGAACAAACTTTTGCAGCTCCGCAAGAAATGGGCAAGCGAAGGGAACAAGTGGCCCAAAGTCGTCCACGACATGCACATGCGAATCGGTATCAACTCCGGCGACATCGTGACGGGAAACATGGGTTCTACCATGCGAAAGAACTACACCATGATGGGTGATGCCGTGAACCTCGCTGCACGCCTAGAAAGTGCCGCCAAGCAGTACGGTGCCTATATTCAAATTAGCGAGGACACCCAGAAGCACCTGGACGAAGGCCGTTTCATCTACCGTTCGCTCGACACCATCCGCGTGATAGGCAAGAGCCAGCCGGTCAAGACATTCGAATTGCTGGAAAAGACCGGTTGCGAAAACGAGGCTACCCTCACCGAACTCGTCGGCATTTGGGAAAAGGCCCGCTCCTGCTACCTGAATATGGAATGGGACAACGCCAAGGCCCTGTTCGAGCAGTGCCTAGAAATCGAGCCGCATCACCCCGACCGCGACCCCGGCAGCAAGACAACCCCGTCGCACATTTACATCAAGCGCTGCGAAGCGTATAAAATAAACCCGCCAGTGGCACCTGGCGAGGAATGGGACGGCGTATTCACCGCTACAGAAAAATAGTATATGTCATTCTGAGCGAAGAACCGTAGGTTCGAAGTCAAAGAATTTAAAAACAATTAGAGATCCTTCGACACTGTCATTCCACTTCGTGGCTTGACAGGTTCGCCTCGGCAATGCAAGCCCATAAAATGGTCTTTCGCTGCTCTCGGCTCCCAAGTCATTCTCGACCGAAGGGAGGGCGGACAGCACTTGGCAAGTGGACGCCTTTGGCGTCCGCAATTTCGGCTCAACCATGCCAGAATGTAAACATTCTGTCGCGGCGTTCGCCTTATATGCTTTTGTTGCCTTAGTGCACATGGTCCTCGAAGGGGAGAATCCAGTGCTGAATCCCGTCGCTACGCTCCAGGATGACTGCTCAGGAAGACACTTCGTGTCAATTCAACTCGATATTGTCGATGAGTCTTGTCTTTCCGAAGAAGGCGGCCACCAAGATGACAACCTTATCTTCGGGAGCGAGCATTCCGGAGAACTTCTGCAAGTCCTTCTGGTTGACGACTTCCACGAACTGCACGATGCCGCGAGCGGCAAGGATAGACTTCAGCACAATGTCGCGAATCTTGGAGACGCTGCGTTCGCCCGCCTCATAGGCGGCCTTCGCCTGCGTCAAGCCGTCATAAATGCCCAGAGCACGGCTGCGTTCGTCTTCGCTCAGGTATTCGTTGCGGCTCGAAAGGGCAAGACCGGTCTCTTCGCGCACCAGCTTGACGCGATGAATCGTCAAGTCAAAGTTCAAGTCCTTCACCATGCGTTCGATAAGGAATACCTGCTGGTAGTCCTTTTCACCAAAATAGGCATGGTTGCAACCCGAAATCAGGAACAGCTTGGACACCACCGTGAGAACTCCACGGAAATGCCCCGGACGGTAGGCGCCGCAATACATGCATTCGAGAGTTTCGTCGCGCACAAGCGTGAGCGGATCTCCATCGGGGTACATTTCCTGCACACTCGGTGCAAACACATAATCGGCCCCAAGGGACGCCGCGAAATTGGCATCGGCTTCAAGACGTTTCGGGTACTTGTCCAAATCCTCGTTTTTCCCGAACTGGATCGGGTTCAAAAACACACTAACCACCGTAATGTCGCAGTCCTTGACGGACTCCTTAATAAGCGCTCCGTGCCCATCGTGAAGGGCTCCCATGGTCGGTACAAGCCCAATCACCTTGCCTTCCTTGGAAAGCGGTTTGAGAATTTTACGGAGAGATTCAACAGTAGTTACGATTTGCATTATTTACCTTCTGGAACAAAATAAGTCGTCTGTTTCGGGCACGAGGCAATGGCATCCAGCACCAGCTGTAAATGGGCCTCGTTATGAACAAAATCAATATTGTCCGTATTGATAATCAGCACGGGCGCATAAGGGTAATTCCAAAAATGTTGGTCGAAGCGTTCCATGAGTCCGCTCAGGTAAGAACCTTCGATGGTCTTTTCCATGGCACGCCCACGGCCGTGAATGCGTTTTAGAAGTGTCGGCACCGACGCTTGCAGGTAAACAACAAGGTCCGGTCGCGGAACATCGTGATTCAGGGCGCGCGCTACCTGTTCGTACATGGCGTATTCGCTTTCAGACAAGTTCTGCGCTGCAAAAATCTGGTCTTTGTCAAAGGTGTAATCGCTTACCAGCAGGTCGCGGAAAAGGTCGCTTTGAAGGGCGGAATTCTGCAACTGCTTGAGGCGGTCCAGCAAGAAAAACAGCTGAGTCTGGAACGCGTAAGCCTCTTTGTTCTGGTAAAATTTTTCAAGAAACGGGTTCTCGATAAAATTTTCTTCGATAAACATCGCTTTCCAACGTTCGGAGATAATCCGTGCAAGCGAAGTCTTGCCGACTCCGATAGCCCCTTCTATCGCTAAGAAATGGACGCCTTTTTCTTTCAGCATTTCAGGGTTCCTCCGAAGTAATGACGCGGAACGGGATTTTTTCTTCTTTCTGCAAGAGGTCCGAAAGCAATTGTTTGACCTTGACTCCCACCTGCGGATCGTCCCATTCCGGAGCAATATCGTTCAAGGGCACCAGAACAAACTGGCGGTTTACAATTTGCGGATGCGGAAGATTCGGCCTCCCCTGGTGGACTTCCTTTCCAAAATAAAGGAGATCGAGGTCTATTTCACGAGAATTCCAATGTCCGCGGGGTTTTCTGCCCAGTACAAACTCGGCACCTTTCAGATAATGGAGCAAGCGAGTAGACGTTCCCGAATACCAGAAACTCACGACCTGGTTGAAATAGGGCCCCTGACCCGCCGGTCCGACCGGAGGAGTTTCATAGATGGGGCTTTCCAACCATCCGCCCGCCGAAATTTTGCGGAGCATTTCGCGACCCTCGCTCAAATGCTTAGAGCGACTGGGGAGGTTCGATCCCAACGCGACAAAAACTCGTTCTAATGAATCCACGTTGCAAATATAGATATTCAAGGCCGTCTTTTTATGTCAAAAACGTGAATTAGAGGACTCTTGACGCCCAAACAGGGAACATCAAAAGAAAAAATGTTTTTTCAATCAAAAAAACTCTATTTTCTATGACAAATCCACATATTTTAGTTATTTTATTGTCCGTCGTACGAAAAGTGTACGGCTGGCCCATTCCAGTTCATCAAAAAATACCTGCCATTGGGCATTATTCATCTTTACATTAACATTTATATATCACCAACATTGCTGTTTAAATTATATAGGATACCATCGTGGCTCCAATAAAAAAGAATTCCAAAGTTACTCACTTGGCTGACCAGGAATCTACAGGCATGGAAATTCCTGCAGAACTCGATCTTAAATTCGATAACGATACAGAAGAAAAAGCGGCAAAGCCCAAACGCGGAAGGCCTGCTAAGGCAAAATCGGACAAGAAAAGCTCCGCAAAGCACACCGAAAACGAATCCGCACCCGAACAAGAAAACTCTGTCGCACAAGAAAACAGCAACGTTGCAGAACCTGAGTTTCAGGCTCAACCCGAAGAATTCAAGCCCGTAAGTCCGATTCCCGCAGAAAATCCTGTTTCCGTCGAAGGGGCCGAGCAGGTAAATGCAAGCGCAGAAACCGCAAGCGAAAACCCGTCGACTGAAAATGCAGAAAACGCTCAGGGCGAAAATGCTCAGAACGATGGCGGTCAGCAGAAATTCCAGAACCAGCAAAACCGTCGTTTCGACAAGTTCGGCAAGAACAACCGCCGTTTCGACAAGAACAATCGCCAGAACAGGAATTTCCAGCCCGAAGAAGAAGACCCGACTCCGCTCCCGGAACCGGACTCCGAAGCATGGAACAAGGCACGCGAATGTTGGAGCAAGTACCGCAAGATGACCATGAGCGACTTGCAGGAACTCGCCTCCCAAAAGGAAAATCTGGACTTTAGGCGTTACCGCAAGCAGTCTCTTGGCCTTTTATTGCAGAGTCTCGAAAACGAGAACAATATCGTCTATGCGGAAGGCCTTCTTGAAATCACTCCGCAAGGTCACGGATTCCTTCGCAATACGGAATTCAACTACCAGCAGGGCCCGGACGACGTCTACGTGAGCCAGAACCTGATTCGCAAGCTCGGCCTGAAAGTCGGCGACACCGTTGCAGGTCTTGCCCGCCCCCCGCGCGATCAGCAAGACAAGTACTACGCCCTTCGCCGTGTAGACAAGGTTAATTTCGAAGACCCCGAAAAAATCAAGCGCCGCGTGGCATTCGAATACCTGACCCCGATTCACCCGAACGAAAAGATTAAGCTGGAATGGAACTCTGAAGAATTCAGCACCCGCGTCATGGATCTGTTCTCGCCCATCGGAAAAGGCCAGCGCAGTATTATTCTAGCCCCTCCGCGTACCGGTAAGACCATTCTCTTGCAGAACATGGTGCGTGCGATCGCGAAGAACCATCCCGAAATTATCATCATGGTTCTTTTGATTGACGAACGCCCCGAAGAAGTGACCGAAATGCGCGAAATCGTCGGAAAGCTCGTCGAAAACAACCCGAACCTGCGTGCCGAAGTAGTCGCCTCGACCTTCGACGAACCGCCTGACCATCACGCCCGCGTGGCCACCATGGTCCTTGAAAAGGCAAAGCGCCTGGTCGAACAGCAAAAGGACGTCGTGGTGCTCCTCGATTCCATCACCCGATTCGCCCGCGCAAACAACGTTGTCATTCCGCACTCCGGCAAGATTCTTTCGGGCGGCGTGGACGCAAACGCCATGCAGTTCCCCAAGAAATTCTTCGGTGCAGCCCGTAAGATTGCAGACAAACTTGGCGACTTCATGAGAGACTCCAACGGTCAAATCGTCCTCGCCAATACGGGCGACCCCGAAAATCCGACAGAACCCGTACGCGAAATTATCCAGAAAAACGGCTCTCTCACCATTATCGGCACGGCCCTGATTGAAACGGGTAGCCGCATGGACGAAGTGATTTTCGAAGAATTCAAGGGTACCGGCAACATGGAACTGGTCCTTGACCGCCGTCTCGCCGAAAGACGCACCTGGCCCGCCATTGACATCTTCAAGTCCGGCACCCGTAAAGAAGAACGCCTCCTTACGATGCACGAACGCAATGTCATCTGGAATTTCCGCCAGGGAACGCAGAACGACACTGAAAACGGAGTCATGGACAAACTCATCAAGTTCATGAAACAGAACAAGACCAATGCCGATTTGATTGAATTTATGGCAAAGGCCAGGGACAGCGTTAATCGATAAGTTTTTAACAGAAGGTATTGAACATGTCAGAAAAAATCTTTTTCGCAGGCACCGGCAACATGGGAGGAGCAATTCTCCGCGGTCTTTTGAAGGCCGGAACCGACGCATCCACCATTTTCTTCTTTGACCCCTCCGACAAGGCCGCCGCCGAAGTTTCCGCTCTCGGTTGCGTACGCGTAGGTAGCTTTGCAGAAGGCATCAACAAGGCAGACGTCACCTTCCTTTGCGTGAAGCCGCAGATTTTCAAGCTGGTGAGCGCCGAATGGAAAGCCGCTGCAGCCGCCGAAAAGTCCACGAAGACTTTCGTGAGCATTATGGCAGGCGTGACTCGCAAGGCCCTTATCGAAGTCCTGGGCGAAAAGAACCAGATTCTCCGCGTAATGCCGAACTTGCCGCTTACAGTCGGCAAGGGTTCCGTGGGACTTGCCACTGACGGCGTCACCGAAGAAACCCTCGCCATTGCCGAACGTATTTTCGGAAACATCGGCGTCACCTGCCGCGTGGCCGAATCGCTGATGGATGCGGTCACCGGACTTTCGGGCAGCGCTCCCGCCTACGTTTTCGAATTCATCGAAGGCCTTACCCGCGGTGGCGTGAAGGCTGGCCTTACCCGCGATGTCGCTCTCAAGCTCGCCCTTGGCACCATCGAAGGTAGCGTCGAACTCGTGAAGCAGTCCGGCAAGAGCCCCAGCGACCTCTGCGCCATGGTCTGCTCGCCTGCAGGCACCACCATCGCGGGCATCAACGCCCTCGAAGAAGGCGCCTTCCGCAGCACGCTCATCAAGGCAGTCGTTGCCGGCACCGATCGCAGCAAGGAACTGGGAAAGTAAGCCCCTAAATGGCGACCTTCAATCTATTCGCGAAAGATAATGCAACGTCCTCTTTTATACAGGACGTTCTTTCGTCGGTGGATTACCAGGTCGATATTTTCCGCGACATTCCCTCGGCAGACGCTATTCCGCAAGTGCCTCTTGTTATTTGGGATCTGGATTCATTCCCCAAGCAAAGCCTACAGATGCTTCGGCTTTTTCGGGAAAAGTCTCCGGATACCCTGATTCTTGCATACGCGGAAAGTCCCGAACAGCTCAGTGGAATTTCGAACAAGCTTTACGACAGTTTTCTTTCGGTGGAATCTTTAAAGCTCCACCTGATGTCGCAAATTGCAAAGCTGAAAGAAATCCGCACGGCGCGTCAAATTTTTAACGAGCGCATGAGCCACCTGGTCGGGAAAAGCCCTGCCATGCAACAGCTCCGAAAAACAGTCCAGCGGGCCATTGTGCATACCGGCCCCGTACTTATTCAAGGGGAAACCGGCGTCGGCAAGGAACTGATCGCCCGAGCAGTCGGCTGCATGTACGAAAAGTTCATCACCGTAAACTGTAGCGCCATTCCCGAAAACCTGTTCGAAAGCGAACTTTTTGGACACACCCGTGGAGCATTCACGGGGGCTCAAAATGAACGCATCGGTCTTTTTGAGGCAGCCGACGGCGGAGCCATTTTCCTCGACGAAATTGGAGATATGCCGCTACACGCCCAGGTCAAACTGCTGAGAGTCCTGCAGAACAAGGAAATCCGCCCAATCGGTTCCAACAAGACTAAGCATATCGATGTACGCATTATCGCGGCCACCAACAGGGATCTGCTGCAGGAAATCGCCGAAAAACGGTTCCGAGAAGACCTCTATTACCGCCTCAACGTGATTCCGATGCAGCTTTCGCCCCTCCGTGACCGTAAAGAAGACATCGAAGACCTAGCGAATTATTTTATTCACACCTACCAGGGAACCGGCGAACACTATACGCTTTCTAAGGACGCGCTCCGTAAGCTACAGGAATACGACTGGCCCGGCAACATTCGCGAACTCGAAAACGTCATTCAGCGGGCCCTCTGCTTTACAAGCGCCGGAATCCTTCAGCCCGAAGACATTCAAATCAGCGGAATCGCCCCCTCCCCTAACACAAGCGCCGCCCACGCCGCCCCCTCTGCAATTCACGACGATTATGAAAGTTTCCGCCACAAGCAATTAGAGCAGGAACGCGACTTTCTTGTCGAAAAAATCCGCAAATGCAACGGATCTGTACGCCATGCCGCCGAAGAACTCGGAATGTTACGCACCGCCCTATACAACCGCCTAAACCACCTCGGCGTGAACATCAAGGAGATTTAAGGGGCGCCCTTTGCAAAACGTTTAAAGCCTTGTCCGTGTGGACAAGGCTGATTTTTATTTAAAGGCGTTTTTACCTAATGGGAGTCGCCCTTTTGCAGGATAATGACTAGGGTGCTACGGGGTCGTCTTGAAAGCAACGAACGGAGAAGCCTATGCTCTTATACATCTCCCAAGAAAGGTCATATTTATACCAATTGTCTAATTTTGCATAGTTAGCATCCAAATACCAGCTATAAGCGAATTCGCCATCTTTCTCCGTTGCACTCCAGAAAAGGACATAAAAGCCAACATGCATAGATCCGTAGTTATCGTCACGGCCAACAGGGAGTGCAGAGAAGCCGCTTTCATTCGTCGCATTCATCCATTCTACATTGCCAAGCGCCTGCTGCGCAGCATAGTCAACATCGGAGAACAGATTGTCCCATTCACTGCCCATCGGGATATGCCAACCATCAGGACAGATTCCCTGGTGAGGAGTCTTGATTGACCCTGTAGGCACTGAGGCCTTCTGCCACTTGGAGTCTATATCCATAGCTGCAGTCCAGGTGTAGTAGCGGCCACCCTTCAGACAGTTTGTGGTATCATTATTATAGCACCAGTTGTTGCCTATCAGGTAACTATGCGCCCCTTCATCGGCATAGTTCAAGTTTTCTGCCATCACGGTCATACCGTTAATCGTCACAGTCTTGTAAATGCGTCCATCACGTTTATCTTTTAGCGTTCCGTAATCGACTTTGGGATTGAAATAATTTCTGACACCTACATCAAAGTCGTAAACATTTACATTTCTAAAACCATTATTTTCACAAATACGGGTCGAATCATCGTTAAAGGTTCCATTCATCGCTACAGTACAGGCCATACCTTCCTGTTCTTCATTTGTGGTCGCCTCACGCCACACACCGGCATCACACACAAAGTACGTCTTAGTATCGACAATGCCAGTCATCATCTTGCCTTCCTTATCGCAGTCGTAACCCACGGTGTTATAGGCAACCTTGTCGACCATCAATGTCCAAACGTGGTTCGATGCGCAACTGTAATAACGTTTGTCGTAACTCGACTGTCCCATTTCGCCGGTGCGGTTCGTGGTGCAGCCCATCAGTTTGAGTTTCACATCATTGTCGCTGGCATCTCGCCACTGGTTCTCGGCAAGGTCAAACACATAGTAGGCATCGGTGCTATCACCTTTCTGGACATCGCCGTCGCTGCCAGGCACCCAGCCCTGTGTATCCACGATATAAGCTGTGGTGCGAACCCATTCGCGGTCTTCGCACTTGTACCAGTAGCCATTCACGAAGCCCGTATTCTTGTTTTTATTCGCGGCCACACTCTCAATGCAGCCTCCCAATTTCTGTTCTACAACGGAGGCGTCACGCCATTCCTTGGAAACAGCGTCGTACAAGTAGTACTTCGTTTCCGTTACGGAGCCGACCTTCACAGCACCATCTTTCCCCGCTTTCCACTGGTACGTATCCTTTTCAAAATCGTTTGCAATCACCCAGCGCATATCGCCCAGGCCATCGACAGCCTTGCAGATGTAACGCGTCTTAGAGCCTTTGCGTTTGCCAGCCGTCGCAGCCTTGACCGTTCCCGCCATTTTTGCATTGCAGCTATCGAGGCCATATTCGGTTGTCCAGAAATGACGTATGTATTGTTCAAAATTCGGAACCATCGCAGAAAGGCCCCAAGCGGCTACGTTGTGGCGTATCGTTGCAAGGCTGCCCGAAGAATCCGCATCGGCACTCCAGTCCGCAATATCCATACGCGTCTTCGCATCGTCCCACGTACCGTCCTTTTCCATGTCCGTCGAAATCTTCGTCAGCAGTTCCGTAAGTTGAGCCACGGAGCGGTCGCCCTGGAACATAATCGAGAACGCAAGCAAAGCGCCATCTTCATCGCTAGAGCCCGCAATGCTCAGTCGTTCGGAATTACTGAAGCCCGTCGCATCGATGTCCAACAAACCGAAAATTTCCTTCTGCGCCTGTTCCTTCGCTTGCCTAACAGTCATTTTTTCGTGAACCACCAGGTAGATAACACGTTCGTATTCCAGATGTGTGAGCAGATTGATGTTCACGACATTGCCGAGCAGCACGTTCGTCACGCCGAACAAGGTCAGTGGAGATTTCGATTCTTCGCCGGTCACTTCGTTGCGGTAGTAACCCGTGGCCTCCAGCATCATGTACTGACTCACCATCATACGCGAGGGAATCCTGAATTCACCCTTGTCGTTTAGAATTTTTCCATCGAAGTTATTACCGGTCTGTGCCAGGGTACGGCCGCTTTCAAGCTCCTTCACCTGCACCTTGGAACCCGAAAGGAAAGGTCCCTTCTGCGACACACCTGAAATGGAATCAAGCGAAACAGAAACCTTTTCAGAGTCAAGTTCAACGGTGTCAACGACTCCACCGCTCCCCGAGCCGATATCTATTGTTGTCGATTTATCACCGCAGGTAATCGTAACCTTTGTACCCTTCTGGGCTAAAGTACAGCCAGTACCATCTTTTCCATTGGTTCCATTCGTTCCGTTAGTTCCGTTCTTACCATCTCTGCCGGCTGCACCAGGGTCGCCCTTTTCGCCGGTATCACCTTTTTCACCTTGAATTCCTTGTTCACCATCGGCACCATCTTTACCGGCAACACCCTGTTCACCCTTAGCGCCATTCAGCACCACTCCGACGCTATCGCCGTTACAAATAATCTTGAGTCCGCTCTTATCCTTGAGTTCCTTGGTGGTACAACTGAAGTTTCCTCCATCCAAGTAAACCGTATCGCCAGCCATGAACACTGTATCTTTCGCGGATTCCTTCGTGGCAAACCACTTGCCGTCTACGCAGATTCTTGCGGACGGCTCCCCCTTCACATAAGCCTGTTCACCCTGGTTGTTCTTGGTGCATTTAGGGAGGTCCTTGACAGACTCGACAATTTCAGTGCCGCCGGTCGCCACTTCCACGATTTTTTCGGTGGTGGTATTTTCGCCGCAAGCCGTGAACAAGACGAGAGACAAAGCAACAAGAAATGCACTGGATCCCGTCAGGGCTTTGCCCTTCCAGGATGACGTGGCTAGAGATCCTTCGACGCGCTTCGCTTGCACTTCGGCAGGCCCAGTGTACCACTCAGGATGACATTTTTGTGTGGATTTCATCATGGCAAAACGGCCCTTCGGCAGGCTCAGGGACCTTAATTGTATGGATCCGATCGCCTTGCGGCTCCAGGATGACTTGGTGGAGAATAAACTCTTTTTCATAGGAAACACCTTTTTTCACCTACAATTTAAATTATTACAGCAAAAGATATTCAGCAAGAAAGGGAGATTCCCAGTCATCCTCTTATGAAAAAAGCCTCCGGCTTATGACCGGAGACTTTTTAGATTCCCGCCTTCGCGGGGATGACACTTTTGCGAGTGTTTTTTAGTAGCATTTGGAAAAGGAGGGTCTGTGAGCGAAAAACGCCTGGTATTAACCAGGCGTGTTCGCGAGAGAATCCGCCAGCCTGCGCATTTCATCCAGATTCTAGCGGATTCGGTCGTACATTTCGGAGGGCGAAGCCTTCCCTAGTCTAAAAGCGAGGACTTACGTTAAGTAAGCCCGAGCAATTAAACAGCGCCCTGCCACTTCATGGCATCGGCAACCTTGAGGAAGCCGGCGATGTTTGCACCCATGACGAGGTTGCCCTTCTGGCCGTACTTGACAGCGGCAGAGGAAGCAGCGGCGTAGATGCTCTTCATGATGCCTTCGAGCTTCTTGTCCACTTCTTCGAAGGTCCAGGAGAGACGTTCGGAGTTCTGAGACATTTCGAGACCGGAGGTAGCAACGCCACCAGCGTTAGCAGCCTTGGCAGGTCCAAAGAGAACGCCAGCCTTCTGGAAGGCTTCGATAGCTTCCGGAGTAGACGGCATGTTAGCACCTTCGGCAACGGCCTTCACGCCGTTAGCGATAAGGGCCTTGGCACCTTCGAGGTCGAGTTCGTTCTGAGTTGCGCACGGAAGAGCGATGTCGCACTTGACCGTCCAAACGCCCTTAGAACCTTCGTGGTATTCAGAACCCGGAACGAGCTTGGCGTATTCGCTGATACGAGCGCGCTTGTTGTTCTTGAGGTCGAGAACGATGTCGAGGTTGATGCCGTTCGGGTCGTAGATGTAGCCGTTGGAGTCGGACATGGTAACAACCTTGCCACCGAGCTGAGTTGCCTTCTGGCAAGCGAACTGAGCAACGTTACCGGAACCGGAAATCACGACGGTCTTGCCCTCGAAGGAGTCGTTAGCGAGGTCCTTGAGCATTTCGCGAGTGAAGTAGCAGAGGCCGTAACCGGTAGCTTCGGTACGAGCGAGAGAACCACCGTAGGAGAGGCCCTTACCGGTGAGAACGCCCACAAATTCGTTGCGGATGCGCTTGTACTGACCGAACATGTAACCGATTTCGCGAGCGCCAGTACCCTGGTCACCAGCCGGAACGTCCGTGTCGGCACCGACGTGCTTGCAGAGTTCAGTCATGAAGGACTGGCAGAAACGCATCACTTCGTTGTCGCTCTTGCCCTTGGGGTCGAAGTCGGAACCACCCTTGCCGCCGCCCATGGGGAGCGTGGTCAAGCTGTTCTTGAAGATCTGTTCGAAGCCGAGGAACTTCAGCATGGAAAGCGTCACTTCGTTACGGAGACGGATACCGCCCTTGTACGGGCCGATAGCGGAGTTGAACTGCACGCGGTAGCCACGGTTCACCTGAACGTTACCCTTGTCATCGAGCCAAGGTACGCGGAAAGTGATCACGCGTTCCGGTTCGACGAGGCGGTCGATCACGCCGTTGGTTTCCCAGGACTTGTCCTGTTCGAGGACGGGGTCGAGGGATTCGAGGAATTCGCGGACAGCCTGGTGGAAGAGGGCCTGGTCCGGATCACGGGCGACGACCTTTTCATAAACCTTCTGAAGGTAAGCATTCTTGATTGCCATTTTTTATATCTCCGTTGAGAGTTTTGATTGTTAATGTTTTTTTCAACGTCTGTAAAGATAGCAAAGGGTTTAGAAAAAAAGTGAAAAAGGGGTAAAAAACTTCAAAAACCTACATTTTTGTAAGTTAGTATTTTAAAAGTTTTTAAAATTGCCTTTTTTCGATAAATTTAGGGGCTAAGCGCAGCAAAAACCTACATTTTTGTAAGTTTCAGGAAATTACCACAAAAAGTAAAATTCTTTTTACCATTTAACTAAAGATCCCCGGTCAAGCCGGGGATGACAAAAGAGGATCGTGGGGATAACAAGGAGGTGTATCAAGGACGAGAAAAGGGATAAACGGATTTGACAAAAATACCCCTGGAACGACAGGGGCGTGAACGTAAGGATGAAAAGGGGATGGTTCGGGTGGTTATTCCACTGTCTTGATGAGCGTCTCGTGGAGAATCCCGTTCGAGAAAATCACCTGTTCAGCGTCCACGAACTGCATCGGAGTTCCGTCAATATGCGTCGACTTTCCGCCAGCCTCTTCGACCAAAAGCGAAATCGCCGCAATATCCCAAGGGTAGCTCATTGTCATCACAAAACAGTCGATGCGGCCGCAGGCCGTAAAGCAGCCCTCGATGACCGCCGAACCAAGGCACTTCACGCGTTCAAAGGTTTCCGCCTCGCGGGCAAAGTTCTTCGAGTTCTGCACATTGATCTTTTCAGCGACACCCACGTTAAAGTCACCGTTGCTTACAATGGCATGCACCGGGTCCGATTCATCGCTCACGTGAATGGGCTTACCGTTCATGAACGCTCCCCCGCCCTTCACCGCGGTAAAGAGTTCGCCGAGTTTCGGCAAATTCACAACCGCCACAAGCGGCTTGCCTTCAAAAAAAAGCGCAATCGAAATGCCCCACAAGGGAATTCCGCGGCTGAAATTCACCGTACCGTCCACCGGGTCAATAATCCAGCGGTATCGCGGATCCGAGCCTTCGATAACGCCAGCCTCTTCGGTGCGGATGGAGTGTTCGGGGAAAGCCTTGCGAAGCCCCTCTACAATCAGCTTTTCACTCGCATAGTCTGCGCGAGTCACCACGTCTTTCTTGGACTTGTACTTGACATCGCCCAAATTCTGTTGGATTTCAAGACAAAGAGCCCCCGCTTCTTTCGCGAGAGTTTCAGCCACAGAGAGAAAATCTTGAGTAGTAGACATAATGTTACTAGAGATCCTTCACTTCATCACTTCGTGATTTCGTTCAGGATGACACAGCGTGTCATTTAATTATTCATTCTTATACGCGCAGCAGCGGAAGCCGATTATCGGAGACCTGTAGAAGTTCGCCGCCCCCCGGTACGAAACCCTTTCGCCCGTCAGGAAAACAACTTCGACATGGTCCGGCACATATTTCATGCCGTTCGCCAATTCTTCTAGCCACTTTTCGCCGCCCTTCTTGTATTCAGAATAGAGCGCATAGTCCGTCCCGACGGAATTACCGTTCGAATCCTGCACATCAAAGAACTGCAGCGAATCCTTGAAATCCTTTTTCGTCAGCACCATGAAAAGCGTCTTCGACGTATCCGCCTTAAATACGGTATCAACCTTCGTTCCTTCGCGGTACAGGTAAACAGAATCTGTCGTATAAGCGAGGCGCGTAAAAATGGGGAAACTGCGGTTTGTGCAACGAGCCTGGGTTTCACGGTCAATGCCACCCATCGTCTTGTAGCTTCCGCCCTTGACAACCGCAATCGTATCTTCGGAGCGGCCATTCACCCACTCCTGGAACTGCCCCGGCATGTCGCGTACGCCCATCGGGTTCATGCAGCGGGAATTTCGCTTAACCACATCACTTGCTGTCAGGGAATCGTTTGTCGCAACGTTACAATCCTTTATCAAGAAATCCGACAGGTAATCGGGCGAATCCGAAACATCTTCTTGAATCACGCCATAGGTAAGCGTTCCACCGGAAAGGCAGACCAGTTCCCAATCACGCTCGTTGCAGAGCCCCACCTTGAAACCGTCTGCCGAAATGCCTTCGCAAATCGCCTCCGCCTCGGAATGCCGCACATTCGTCACAAAGGCACCCGAATCATCCTGGTGTTCCAGGCGTTCCATACAGAAAACATTCGAGTCAGACGCCTTTACCGGCACAAAGCCTTCCGGACATTCGATTTCTTTTGCAAGCGCACCCGGCGACACGGCAATGGTATCGACTAGCGCCACCGAATAGTAACCCGATTCGTCAATCGAGCGGATTCGTAGTATCAGCGTATCTCCCGGAGCCACCCAACGGATGGTATCGGTCACAAAGGTTCCCTTCGACGCGACCTTCATTGTGTCTTTTGAAATTTTGTACAACTTGGTATAGCGGTCCAGAGAATCCGGTTGACGGTATACGACCCATTCCTTGGTGTTGCGGTCCAGGTATTCAATTTTATAGCGACTGACCTTGCCGTAGCACACCCTGGAAAGACAGGTATCGGGGATACTCAGCACGGAATCCACCTTGATTCCATGGTCTACCTGGTAGGGGTCTACGCTCTGGCTCCAGAAAAAGCGCAGGCGGTTATTACTATCGAGCCTAGCCGTTCCCGGGAACAAGGTATCTTCAAGCGTAAAAATCTTGGTGGGCATCAAGGGAGCGATCGAATCGGTCGTATTAAAGGTCAGCCAGCCCTTTTCACGGTCATAGCGTTCGGTGCCCGAATCGTTTCCGCTAGAATCCCAAGACGAATAACCAATCCGGTATTCACTTTCCGGCTTAAGCCCTTCGATGGTCAGGCGGAAAAAGTTGGAATCCGGATCCTCGTTATAACCCTTGCCGTCCAAGATTACGAAACGAAGCTCATTTTTTGCGATATGGGATTCAGAGCCCACCCACAGGGAATCTTCAATGGCGTAAATTCGCGCATTGCGCTCGTAAAGCGTTTCGCCAGTCGAATCGATTCCCTCCGGGGTTTCAACCCGAATTTTCAACTTTCGCAAATCTTCGGAAGATTCTTTCGTATAAACAATAATGTTGTACCCCACAATGGGGCCAGAAAGTTCGCTCGGCTTGTAAAAATCGGTCTGGTCCGTAGGGCGCGTCCACGTAATAAGGGCACCCGTCGTCCAGGTGGAATCGTCCATGTTCAATTCCGACGGAGCGATGTCATCACGCAAGCGCAAATAAGTCCGTCTGACCGAGCCTTCGTGTCCACTCGCATAGTCGCAGTAGAGCGAAATCAACAGGCTGTCTCGGTTCGCCTCGACATGCTCCTGAATGTAGGGAGTCAGGTCAATCGTGTCGAATTGTGCTTCTAATTCCGAAGAGAACTTGAAGACCGCCGTCGCCTTTTCAAGATCCTCGTCATCGACAGACGAAGTGGAGTCCGTCACGACGGAATCGCCCACCCACAAATAAATTTGCTTTAGGTCCAGGGTGTCATAGGGAAAGCGGAAACGCACCATGTAGCAGACGGCACCGCTATCGGCATCATCTGCACACTGCCGAATGATCGAGATATCCGAAATTTCACGACCGAAAGCATACTCGACATCACTATCATCGTCGGAACAGGCGGAAAAGACAGCCAAGACAAAAGCCGTCAACGCTAGGAAAACCAGACGAAATGGAGAAAACTTATGCATCGGCTACAAAATAGCAAAAAATGATCCACCACATCACCATTTTTATATAAATTCGCCTATTCGGAGTTGTCAAAGTCTATGCATTTTTGTAGATTTATGCATAGAAAACATATAACCCCGTTTTTTCAGCGCTTGGGATTGCTCAAAAATGCGACATTCTTTTCGGTGCTGGAAACACCTAGGAGCCAAAATGGCACATTATCTCTTTACTTCTGAATCGGTGTCCAAGGGACATCCGGACAAAGTCTGCGACCAGATTTCCGACGCTATCCTCGACGCCTGCCTCGCCCAAGACCCGAACAGCCGCGTGGCCTGCGAAACGCTCGTGAACACGGGCCTCGTCGTGGTTTCCGGCGAAATCACCACCAAGGCAGTCATCGACTACCAGCAGATCGCCCGCAAGACCATCAAGGGCATCGGCTACGTGAATCCGGAACTCGCTTTTGACTACAAGGGCTGCTCCGTGCTCGTCGCTATGGACAAGCAGTCCCCCGACATTGCCCAGGGCGTGGACGCCAAGGCCGCCGACGGTAAGGAAGATGACAAGCAGGGTGCCGGTGACCAGGGCATGATGTTCGGTTACGCCGTCAAGGAAACCAAGGAACTGATGCCGCTCCCGATCAGCCTCGCCCACAAGCTCATGGAAGAAATCCAGAACCTCCGCGAAAAGGGCAAGATCAAGTGGCTCCGCCCGGACGCCAAGTCCCAGGTGACTGTTGAATATGACGAAAACGACAAGCCGGTCCGCGTGGACACTGTGGTGATTTCTACCCAGCACGACGAATTCGTGAGCGGCAAGGAACTCAAGCACGCCACGATCGAAAAGGAAATCATCGAAAAGCTCATCAAGAAGGTGATTCCGGCAAAGCTTTTGGACAAGAAGACCCGTTACCTCGTGAACCCGACCGGCAAGTTCGTGGTCGGTGGCCCGCACGGTGACTGTGGCCTTACCGGTCGTAAGATTATCGTGGACACCTACGGTGGCATGGGTCGTCACGGTGGTGGCGCATTCAGCGGCAAGGATCCGTCCAAGGTGGACCGTAGTGCCGCCTACGCCGCTCGTTACGTGGCAAAGAACATCGTGGCTGCAGACCTCGCCTACCGTTGCGAAGTGCAGCTCGCCTACGCCATCGGTTACTCCAAGCCGGTGTCCGTTCTCGTGAACACCTTCGGCACGGGCAAGATTGACGACCACAAGATCGAAGAAATCGTGAAGAAGACCTTCGACCTCTCTCCGGCCGGCATCGTCAAGATGCTCGACCTGAAGAAGCCGGGTTACCAGGCTACCGCCGCCCTCGGTCACTTTGGCCGCACCGGCGCTCGCTTCACCTGGGAGAAAACGGATAAAGCCGCTACCCTGAAGAAACTCGCAAAGGTGTAAGCGACCGCTCGCGAAAGCACAAAAAAATTCAATTATCCAAACACCTCTGGATATTGCAAGGCTCCCGAAAATTTTTTTCGGGAGCTTTTTTATGGGGAATGGTTTAAAACTGAAAATACAGGAAGGGGTTGTAGCTCTGCGTAAAGAGCGCAAGAATCGCTACGACAAAGATTCCAAGCACCAAAGCCACACGGGCAGGCGTAAAGTTCATGCACCAGTCGTAGCTGCGGAATCGCCAGAAAGAAAGCACCGTGGCAAGCGCCATAAACACGACGCAGCTCGGAGTGAAGATTTCTGCAGAGAGCAAGGCATCCGAAACGGCAGTCGCCCCGAGTCCAAGCATATTCTTCCACATGCGAACGGCATCGCCTATAGAATCGGCGCGGAACAGCACCCAGCCGAACAGCACAATTACCTGGGTAATTGCAAGCTGAACCAACTGCGGAGCCTTATAGTAAAACGCCTGCTTGTTATTAGCGCGTTCCACAATCATAAAGAACGCATGGTAAAGGCCCCAGCACACAAAAGTCCAGTTAGCCCCGTGCCAAACGCCGCTCACGAACATCACCAGGAACAAGTTGAAATACAAACGCGCCGTTCCGACGCGGTTACCGCCCATCGGAATGTACAGATAATCGCGGAACCAGCTCGTAAGTGAAATATGCCAGCGTTTCCAGAATTCGGTAATGCTCTTGGAACGGTAAGGTCCATTGAAGTTTCGCGGAAAATGGAACCCGAGCATCAGCCCAAGGCCTATCGCCATGTTCGAATACGCCGAAAAATCAAAATATATCTGGAACATGTACGCCAACGAACCCCACCAGCTGTTGAGTACGCCGGGGGCATCGGCCGCAAAAACGCGGTCGGCGATAATGCCCACCTGGTTCGCAAGGAAAATTTTCTCGGCAAAACCGAAACAGAAAAACACCATGCCGCGCACAAAGTTTTCAAGAGTATGCGTACGGGTTTCCAATTCTTCGGCCACCGTATTGTAACGCACGATCGGGCCCGCCACCAACTGCGGAAAAAGGGCCACATAGCACGCAAAAGTCGCAAAGTTCTTGACCGGAGGCGCCGTACCGCGCCACACGTCTATCGCGTAACTCATGGACTGGAACGAATAGAACGAAATTCCGACCGGCAAAAGCACCGTCATCACCGAGAACGGCTCGCACCCCAGCCGAGTCGCTACATCGTTAATGATGCCCATGCCGAACATGTAGTACTTGAAAAATCCTAGCGCCCCCAGGTTTACCGCGACCGCCGCACCAAGCGCCAAGTTCCGCTGCAGCGGAGAAGCTCCCGGAGCCGAAATAAAGCGGCCAGCCACATACACCACCAGGGTGCAGCCGAACATCAAAAAGACAAGCCACGGTTCAAGCCAGCCGTAAAAGATGTAGCTGAAGACGGTAATGAAAAAGTTCAACGTCGAATGCTTCGCGTGTAACCTGTACAACACGAAGTACCCGACCAGGAAAGTCGGCAAAAAATAGAACAGAAAAATCTGGGAAGAGAAAACCATAGAGGATTGAGCTATGAGCGCGGGGCTAAAGCCCCTTTGAGGTATGGGGTCGTGATGAAGAAGTCAATATCAACAACAAATTCCCTCAAAGGGAGCCGCAGGCGACCAACCTCACCGCACAAAGCGAGTGAAACGAGCGACCTCATCACTCATTAACCTCAATAGCCAGGTAACGCGGAGATTCGTCATCAAAGTATTCATCTTCGACAGCGCCATCCCAGTTGCCTTCGAGCGGAACAAGCTTGAGCTTATGCTTGGCCTTTGCCTTGAATTCGCCCACATTCCCCTTGGACTTATCGGCCATCTTGTCTTTCACCTTGCCGCGGGCAATCAGGGGATTATATACCCCCACCAGCACCTCCTTGGCATCAAGCGTTCCCGATTCCACCTTCAGGACCTTGTACTTGAACATATACACATAGCTGTAAAGGTCATTGCTAGGCATCTTGCCCGGAATTTCGGTCAAGCGGCCTTCAATCGCAATAGGATCCGCCACGGCAAAAACAGCAAAGGCAAACAAGGCAATCCATAATTTTCTGAGCATAAAGCCCCCATAAAAAGATTCTTCTCAAATATATAAAAAAGCAACCCTATAACAGAAAAAGGTTCCGACTTTCATCGGAACCTTTTTCACTGCTTCACTTGGACTCGAACCAAGGACAACGCGATTAACAGTCGCGGGCTCTACCAACTGAGCTATGAAGCAATTTTGTCTTTCGAGGTTTCCCTCATCGACGGCACCAAATATAGATAATACAGATTATTTGTCAAGGGTAAAGGGCAATTTTTTTTGTTTTTTTTGAAAAAAAACATTTTTGTATGCACGGAGCCCTTCTAAACGTTCCTTTGTATGCCCTTGAGCAGCTCCGACATCTCTTCGGGACAGTCCGTACACTCAAAAACACGCGGTTCTTTCCAATAGGGCAACTGAATTTCGACCTTGTAAGCATAGAGCATCTGAGACTTTCCACCGAGGGCCTCCAGGTCTTCGGCGCTAAGCCCCGCCTCGGAATTGTCTACAGAGGAATCCCTAGACCAGGAACGCGACATTTTTTCGTAGTAGATCCCGTCGAAGCTGTACAGGCGATCCCCCAGAATCGGGAACCCGAGTTCAGCGAGGTGAGCGCGAATCTGGTGCTTGCGGCCCGTCAAAAGTTCCGCTTCCACTACAGAATAATTAGACTCCCCCGCAACAGGATGCAGAAGTTTTCCCCTGCCTAGGCACCTGAATCGCGTATGGCAGGGTTTGCCATCTGAAAAACGGTGCATCCGTAGCCGCAGACGGTCCTCGGGGTCTTCGCGCAAAGGCATTTCGCAGTCTACGACGCAGGCGTTACCCTCAAGGAAAACCTGAGAATCCAGAAAATCGAACGTCGAAGCCTCTGATTCTACCATCGGAAATTCGCCACGGACAACCGCCATATAGAATTTTTTCAGCAGGATTCGATCCAAATTCTTCTGGAACCTCGCCGCCGATTCTGCATACTTCGCAAACAGCATAAGTCCGCCGGTATCGCGGTCCAAGCGATGCATCGGCGTAGCCGTTTCGTAATCGGTTCCACGGCGAACAATCGAGGTGAAAGTATTGTAGAAAATATGCCCCGTATGGTGTACCGGCACCCCCGCAGGCTTTGCCACCAGCATGAATTCGTCGTCTTCGAAAACGATCTTAAAATCCGTCGGCACTTCGGGTTCGGTGTAGTTCGCCACGTGGTACACCACCTTGTCGCCCCGGTGCGCAACCGTTTCAAGGTTCGCCGTTTCACCGTTCACTTTCACGAATCCACCCGAAAGCTTTTCGCTCCACAATTCACGGCTATGGTAGGTAAAACGCTTACATAAGGAATCGAGCAGAAGCCAGCCCTCGTGTTCAGGCTGCACCACGCTCTCGAAATACATATCAGAAGGTGCGCGCGACATTATTCCCTGTACAGTCCACGCTGCTTTATGTATTCGTACACTTTCGGGTGAAGTCCCTTGGGTTCTTCGCCACACAGGAGCGCCTTGCGAATGGCGGTACTCGAATAGACGCCTTCAAAGCCTTCTTCGGGGCCAAGCCACAACAGATTTGCATAGCCCTTCGCCTTGTGCGCCACCATATCCGGTTTCGGGTACCCGTTACGGGCAAATACAATCAGTTCGATGTCTCGCAGCAACAGGTGGCCGTTGTAGTTGGTGCCGAAAAAATTCATCGGATCACGCCAATGCGGAATGCCATCGTAGGTGTCGGCACCGGTCAGCAGTCGAAAGTTGATGTCGGGGAACTTTTCCTTGAGTCCACACAAAAATACGTACGAGCCACGAAAATCGCCCTGCTCAATTTCCAAGTCCGAAAGAATCAGACGTGGGTCGCCTTCCATGGCAAGTTCCAGCATGGCAAAACGGTCCTCGGGACTTGCATTCAGTTTCTTGTCCCAACGGTCCGGGCTCGGCATAAACCAAACTTCGTCACAGAAATTTCTTTCCAGACAGGTTTTCGCCACACGGATATGATCCAGGTGAACCGGATCGAAAGCACCCCCTAAAACCGCAACATTCTTCTTAAACTCAGACAACGTAAATCCTCAAATCTAGAACGCGAACACCGAGAAGCCCAGGTTCATCTGAATGCGACCACCACGAACTTTCTTATTCTTGAACGGATCGTAGTGCGAAAGCACCCAGCGGTATTCCACATCGGCAAAAAGCATCGTCTTCGAGAAAATATACAGGATAGAGCCGAATCCGGCCCCCCATTCGTTCCAGGCGACGTCACCAATATCGGAAAGTTCCTTGACACGCGAATACTTGCCCATCAGGTAAAGTTCGCCAAACAAGTGAACGCCAAGTTCAAAATCCAATTCGGAGTGATCGACATCGTAATCATCACCACTGTCGGCATCTTCTTCGTAACCGAACATTCCATACCCGATACGGAAAAAGCCCATTCCCGGATACCAGAGACCAACGATCGGTTCAATCTGTCGAAGTCCAATGCCACGGTCCGAACCCACGCCCGTCCCCGAGCCGAACCCAAGCGCACTTCCAACAATTAACGGAGTACGAATGCCACTCAGAGCGGCCCCAGCCCCTCCCTGCGACCAGGCGGGAACGCAGGCAAACAGGGCAAACACGAGTATGGCGACAATCTTTTTCATAGGCTCCTCACGACACGGCAATGATCGCAATTCCAAGTCCCATCAAGACATTCACCGCGGCATCCACCTTGGTCATCTTGAAGAAACTCGGACGAATCGAATTTTCCTTGAAAATCTGGGAAATTTCCAAATGAGACAGGAACATCGAAACAGCAAGCTTTACAAACACGGCTCCCACCACCCAATAGGCGAGCCCCGAAAGATAGGTCAGCGCAATAAACAGGAGAGAAAGCGTTCCCGTCAGCAAAAAATTGGAACGACGAACGGACTGTTCATCCGAATCATTTTCGAGCGCCATCGCCTTGAATTCCTTGACCTTTTCACAAATGGCCTCGTAGCTTGTCACCAGCTGATGCAGGTTATAGCCCACCAGCACAATGGATGCGACCAAGGTAATCTTTATAGCAATATCCATTTTTCTAAGACCTAGTTTCTAGAATTCAAAATTCTCAAATAGCTTGCATAACGCGCACGCGAAAGTTTT
The DNA here is from genome assembly GCF_947166265.1 of uncultured Fibrobacter sp. NCBI lineage: Bacteria > Pseudomonadati > Fibrobacterota > Fibrobacteria > Fibrobacterales > Fibrobacteraceae > Fibrobacter > uncultured Fibrobacter sp. The sequence goes on from NZ_CAMVDO010000004.1 coordinate 64,077, forward strand.
CCAGACTCAACCGCCTCGCGGACCGAGCAACCCGGTTCTTTGAGGTGCTTGCAGTTGCTGTACTTGCAGGTGAACAGGTCGCCCTCGAAAAATCCCGGGAAAATCTTGGCGAGCGTTTCGCCGTCCATGTCGTCTTCGCCATTCGAAAGGCCGATGCTACGGATGCCCGGCGTATCGATGACATAACCACCGCCCGGGAAATCGAACAGGCTCGAAGAAGTCGTCGTATGCCGCCCCTTACCGTCGCGTTCGCGCACCTCGCCGGTTTCGAGTTCCGCCCCCGGCACCAAGGCATTCACCAGAGTCGACTTGCCGACACCGCTCTGTCCACTGAACACCGAGGACTTGCCGATCAATTCTTCGCGAAGCGTGTCAAGTCCAACGCCGTTTTTAACGCTGACAGGAATCACCTTGTCCACGATACTCATGAAGTCGCGGATATCTTCGCTTAAATCTGCCTCGCCATTCGGCAATAGGTCCATCTTGGTAAGCACCAGCACGAAAGGCAAATTATTCAGGTTCGCCGCGAGCAAGAAACGGTCCATGAACCCGTAATTGAACTCGGGCTGCGTCACGCTCGCCACAATCACCACCTGGTCGATATTTGCAGCCAAGGTCAGCTTGCGCCTAAAACTGTCGCGGGGCCCCGGACGCTTGAGTTCGCTCTTTCGCGGAAGCACGCGCACCACGCAATATTTCTGAGAGCCAACGCCTTCGCCGCTATCTTCGTCCTCGTTCACCTGCCCTAAGAGTACGCGGTCACCCACCGCCGGGAATTCTCCCAACGCCTTAGAAGTCGTCGCGCGATACATGGCAGTGACAGTAGACGGTAGACAGTCGGAAGTAGGAAGTGAGGTTGCTTCGCTTTGAGGTCGGGCTTCGCCCTTTGGGGTTTGAGAATCAGGAAGGTTATCAAGTCGAACTTCGCAGGTGCGGCGATGCACTTCGACCACCAGGCCTTCTACACAGTCCTCTTCGCGGATTTTTTCGAGCGGGTCCTTGATTTTCTTGAGGCGCGGATTCTTGAATTCGCGGCTGAAGCGTTCCTTGATGGGGCGTTCATCGACAACGCCGGATTCCATTTCGCGCATCACGTCGATACGCCTGCTGCGGTGATCGCGGCGGGTCGGCCTTATGCGTCTAGGTTCGCGTTCGTCTTCGAAATCGTTATCAAGCATTACGCTTTTTTTCTTTATCGTTTTTCTTGTAATTTAGAAAATCCGGCAAAGTTTCTTCGAGTTCTTCTTCCGAAACGGGCCTATCCTGACGAATGGATTCCATCAGGAAATGGATTGCCTTTAGGCGACCGTTGCATTTTTCGATGCAATTATCGTAAAAGCCCTTTGTCTTGTAGTCGCCTTCGACCACGCGCTCGGACGCATACAGAAAATGTTCCACGCAAATTGAAAGTTGCTCGGCTTCCGCCCGTAAGTCCACTAAATTGCTCTTAGTAAAAAACGGCATAGGCTAATCCTTTACGCAACGAATACTGTTATAATCTGTTGTTGTGGTATTGTATACACCAGGGCCCTCATAGCAATCCATACACCAAAAGCAAACCTTGAGTATATCCGTTTCACGTTGAGAAGAAGTCAAGAATTGAAGACCAGCACCACGAATTTCCTCACCATTCACATAATAAACAATACTAGGCAAAACAGAGAATCCGTAAGCATCTGTCGCATCAGTCCAATAGGCAGTCCCCTTAATCTTCATTGCGCCAACCGATTTACCAACAGATTCAAACAATTCCTGCCATTCCGAAGAATCCGGCAAATGCCAACCCTCGGGGCAAACGCCTCTTACAGGATACTGTAGCGAGCAGGTCTTATCAGTGCCACAACCTTTACCTCCCGCCGAATAAATTCCCGCGCTATCCATAGCGGCAGCCCAAGTGTAATAACGACCATATCGCGAACAGTCTTCCGAATTATCCTTACAAACACGACCATACCTTTCTGTTTCGGAAAAATCAAAATTACAAACATTACCATAAGATTTGTCATCCACTTTATAATCGAAATTCAGGTTTTCCGCCATCCAGACTTGGGTTCCAATTTTTATGGTATAATAAGACTTTCCATCACGTTTATCTTTCAAAACTCCAAACTTAGAGGTATCTCTTTTAATTAAGATATCTGGACTTATCGATCCATCGTTCTCGCATAGGTATCCATATTCTCCATATTCAGATTCATCCACTTTTTTTACCAACATGCCCCTATTGTAAGACGTACAGCCCCAGCCATGTCGAATTTCGTCAGATGTAACCGCTCTGAACGTATCGGCATCACAGACATAACTCCAACCCGTTACAATACCACTGAACGGAGCCCCATCCTTTGTACATTCCTTCTGGTAGGTATCTTTTTCGATTAAAGTCGCTTCACGCCAAGCTTTCTTACTCTTTTCGTAAATATAATAGGTGGTCGTATTCACTTGTCCCTTGCGGACTTCGCCATCAAACTCGCCTGCGCCCCAGGTCGCGGTATCTTTTTCAATACCAGTCGCAGCACGCCAACGGTACAGGCTTGCGTCATCACAGATAAAGCGGACTTTATCGCCCACACTGTTCACATCTGCATAGTTCTTGGCATAGTACCTCTTGGAATTCTTATTCGATACGTTTTTCACCGTTCCCACCTTATTTTTGCCCTCACCACAAATACCTAAGCCAAGTTCCTTACTCCAGAACCTGCGGACAAATTTTTCGAAGTCGGGAACGTTTCCGCCACCAAGACCCCAGCCCTGAACATTCTTGCGGATTTTTGCAAGTTTACTCGCCGTATCCATTACCGTAGAATCCACAGTGGCGGCCCAGTCGGCGATTTCGGCCCTCTTCGCCGCATCGCCCCAAGTGCCATCTTCCGCAAAATCGTCGGCCATTTCCGTCAAGAGCACCGAAAGATCCGTTTCATCGCCATCGCCCTGCAACAGAACCGAAATCGCGAGAAGAGCGGCATCGGCATCCGTCTTGCCGAATACGTCCAGGTCTTCAGATTCAGCCTTCATCGAACTCGCATCGATATAGAATGCATCGAGAATTTCAGCCTGGGCCTGCTTTTTCGCCGCCCTTACCGTTTTTTTCTCCTTCGTTACCAAATAATAGACGCGGTCTTTTTCAAGGTGCGTCAGCAGGTTCACGTTGGCAGACCTACGCATAAGCATATTGGTATAGGCCTGCAACTTGATCGCCGTCGTCGTTTTCTTGCCGGTCACCTCGTTGCGGTATTTACCGTCAGCCACCAGCAACGCGTACTGACTCACCAGATTACGCGAAGAAAACTTATAGCGACCATCGTCGTCCTTGATTTCACTCGTAAAGTTGCCGTTTGTCTGCTTCAAGGTGCGGCCATCAGAAAGCTCGTAAAGATAAACCGTAGAGCCTTTCAGGAACGGGCCCTTCTGCGAATAGCCCGCTAAGGAATCCAGCGAAATCGCCACCTTTTCAGAATCAAGCTCCAACGTGTCGATAGAGGTCGTATCGACAGTGGCCGTATCGACCGACGCACCACCCGTTCGCAGGTTCAAGGTCATCGATTTGTCGCCACACTTGATGGTAACCAAGGAATCTGTCTGAGCGGCAATCGAACAACCTACGCCGTTGTCACCTTTTTCGCCTTGTTTTCCGTCGGTTCCGTCCTTGCCGTCTTTACCGGCAGCACCATTTTCGCCGTCCTTACCAGCGGCACCGTTCAGCACCACGCCAATGGAATCTCCATTGCAGATAATCTTGAGGCCGCTCTTGTCCTTGAGTTCCTTAGTAGTGCAGCTGAAATCAGCAGAAGAAGTATCCTTCGCGATGGTTGCAAACCACTTGCCATCTACGCAAATACGAGTTGCGCTTTCATCTTTCACCCACACCTGCTCCCCGGCATTTTCCTTGGTGCATTTGGGGAGATCCTTTACCGAGGAAACGATTTCGGTACCGCCAGTCGCCACCTCTACGATTTTTTCGGTGGTGGTATTTTCGCCGCAAGCCGTAAGGAGGATGGCAATAAGGATTGCTGCTAGAGATCCTTCGACTACGTGCATCGCACTTCGCTCAGGATGACACATCTGTAAAAATTCCTTCAACGCACATCGGCCCTTCGACAGGCTCAGGGACCTTAATTGTATGGATTCCATCGCCTTACGGCTCCAGGATGACGAAACGGGGGATGAAAAATTTTTCATAAAAAGCACCTTTTTCACCTACAATTTAAATTATTACAGCAATAAGGTTTCTACAAGAAAGGGAGATGCCCGCCTCCGCGGGCATGACAATACGGAATTTAGTCCTGAAGGCAACGAACTGAATACCTAAAATTCTTGTTATAGTCATTCAGGAAAGGCGTCTCATTTGAGTAGTACAAGTCCACACCAACACCATACCAACCGTCAGAACCATTACCCCTCGAAGCACTCCAGAAACGCGCATTTTCTTTTTCACCAAACGAATCCTTGCCGGTCATATAACCCACAGGGAGTGCGGTAAAGCCAAATTCATCCTTGCCGTTAATATCCCCATACCAGCCTGTCTGCGACTTAAGAAGATCACCAGCAATCAATCGTTCACCGACGGCATCGAACAAAGTTTCCCATTCCGCTTTACTCGGCAAATGCCAACCTTCGGGACATACACCGCGAACCGTGTCAGGCAATTCGCAAGTCTTACCGTAGCCACATTCGCCTTCGGTCTTGCCTACCGCCGCAGCCCAGGTATAGAGCCTTCCGTACTTCGCACAATTATCCGCTAGGTTATCGAAGCAGACACTTTGCCCCTCAACTTCATAGTTCAAGTTTTCCGCCATCCAAACCTGATTTCCGATCGTTATTGTTCTGTATTCAACTCCAGCCTTATCCTTCATTGAACCCGAACTGCCCTTAATGTCAAACTTCCATTTTCCTGCGGTGCACTTATAATGCGACAACTGACCGTCAAGAACAATGCTACTATCATTCAAGTAATTAACGCAGCCCCGATTCCAACCAATCTCCGTACTATTCGCATACCGAAGCGTATCTTTATCAAACACCATTTTTTTTCCTGTAAACGGTCCATCAAGAAGTTCCCCCATTTTTGTATTCTTCGGGTTCCAATTGAACCGATCTTTTTCTAAATCCGTCGCGGCACGCCACCGGTACAGGCTAGCATCATCACAAATAAAGCGGACTTTATTGCCAGCACCATTTTCATTGAAGTATTTTTCGGCATAGAATTTCTGGGAATTGGTATTCGATACATTCTTCACCGTTCCCACCTTATTTTCGCCCTCGCCACAAACGCCAAGGCCAAGTTCTTTACTCCAGAATTTGCGGATAAATTTTTCGAAGTCGGGAACATTACCGCCACCGAGGCCCCAGCCCTGAACATTCTTGCGAATTTTTACAAGTTTGCTTGCCGTATCCATTACCGTAGAATCCACAGAGGCGGCCCAATCGGCAATTTCAGCCCTTTTCGCTGCATTACCCCAATCGCCATCTTCAGCCAAATCGTCAGCCATTTCCGTCAAAAGCACCGAAAGATCCGTTTCATCGCCCTTACCCTGCAATAGAACCGAAATTGCGAGAAGAGCGGCATCGGCATCTGTCTTGCCGAACACGTCTAAGTATTCGGATTCAGCCTTCATCGAACTCGCATCGATGTGGAAGGCCGCTAGAATTTCAGCCTGAGCCTGCTTTTTAGCAGCCCGCACTGTTTTCTTTTCTTGCGTCACTAAGTAAAATACACGGTCCTTTTCAAGGTGCGTCAGCAAATTCACGTTTGCAGACCTGCGCGAAAGCATATTAGTATAGGCTTGCAACTTAATTGCCGTGTTCGTCGGCTTCCCCGTCACCTCGTTGTGGTACTTGCCATCGGCAACCAGCAACGCGTACTGGCTCACCAGATTACGCGAGGTAAACTTGTAACGACCATCGTCGTCCTTGATTTCACTCGTAAAGTTACCATTCGTCTGCTTGAGCGTACGGCCATCAGAAAGCTCGTAAAGATAAACCGTAGAGCCTTTCAGGAACGGGCCCTTCTGCGAATAGCCCGAGAGCGAATCTAGCGAAATCGCCACCTTTTCAGAATCCAGGTCCAACGTGTCGACAGAGGTCGTATCGACAGTCACTCCGTTCGCACGAAGATTCAAAGTCATCGACTTGTCGCCACACTTGATCATAACCAAGGAATCCGTCTGAGCGGCAATCGAGCAACCTACGCCGTTGTCACCTTTTTCGCCGTCCTTACCGGCGGAACCGTTCAGCACCACACCGATGGAATCACCGTTGCAGACAATCTTGAGGCCGCTCTTGTCCTTGAGTTCCTTGGTCGTGCAGCTGAAATCGGCGGATGAATCCTTCGCGACCGTTGCAAACCAATTGCCGTCTACGCAGACTCGGTCTGCAGATTCATCTTTGACCCAAACGCGTTCGCCCTGATTGTCCTTGGTGCATTTGGGGAGATCCTTGACAGACTCGACAATTTCCGTGCCGCCGACCGCCACTTCCACGATTTTTTCGGTGGTGGTGGATTCGCCGCAAGCTGAAAACAGGACAAGAGACGAAATAATAGAGATGAGAGGTATGGAGATTTTTTTCATAAAAAGCACCTTTTCACCTACAATTTAAATTATTACAGCAATAAGGTTTCTACAAGAAAGGGAGATGCCCGCCTCCGCGGGCATGACAATGCGAGAAACTGTCAACTAGAGACCCTTCGCCCTTCGGCATGGTTCGACAGGCTCACCAACCGAGCTCAGGGACCTTAACAGCGAGGATTCCGTTAAGGTATCGCCCTTCGCTCAGGATGACAAGGCAGGGGAAAGCTCTTTCAAAAAGCTATATTTTCGATATGCTTTTACACCTTTTTAAGATGTCTCGACCGGTGAATATCGTCATTGCCATGGTAACTCTTGCCATTGGCTACTACCTTCTTTCGGCAATGCCCACGAATGAGGGTGGAATCGAATGGATTTCGCTTATTTTGCAGACACTTGGATTTGCATTCGCCATCAGCTTTGCAAACATCCAGAATGATATCTGGGATCTTGAATCGGACCGCCTGAACCGCCCGGAACGTCCGCTCGTAACCGGAAAAGTTTCGATAGCCGTTGCACAAAAGGCGTGGATTATTTTACTGGTGCTCACCCTTGCGGCAGGACTTGCCGACAGCATTCTCACCAAGACAAACTGGACCGCAAGTATTTTCTTTGTTCTGCTGAGCTTACTGCTGATTGCTTACAACAAATGGCTCAAGCATATTCCGCTGCTAAAAAATATGACCGTCGCCCTGATGTGTGCGACGCCCCTACTTCTCTGCTATTTCTACCCCGCCGGCATAAGCGAAACCGAGACCTATACGATGGACCCTGCCGACAAAATCGGGTACCTCTACCCCGCAATGTTATTCGCATTTTTACTCACAACCGCCCGCGAGATATACAAGGACCTGGAAGACGAAACAGGAGACCTCAAGGCAGGAATTATGACTTTCCCGCTGATTGCAGGAGCAAAAACCGCAAGGAGGCTCGCCGGATTCATCTGCATTTTCTGCTGGGCCATTTTACCGCTCCCGGTGCTGCAAGGCTACTATCCGACCTTGTTTTTGATGATTACAGGCGCCATTTTTACGCCCACGATTCTCGCCATTCTCATTTACGCCCACAAACGTAACTACCGACGCGCCCAGAAATTGGTGAAAGTCGCCATGTTCGCAGGACTCGTGGCGTTACTCGTGTGTTGTTAGAACTTACAGGGCAAAGACGCGCTTAATATCATCGGTGCGACTCGTTTGAGTCAGAACCAGCTTGAGAAGTACCGCAGCTTTCTGCGGAGCAAGCCTTCCCGCACAAATTCGCCCCGGAGCAAGCGATTCATTCAAGGTGACAAGCCCATGGTGAGTTCGACTTGCAATCACGATGGGAATGTCAATTTTTTCGAGGACCTTCGCCCAAGCTAGGCTAAATTCACCCGAACCCGCACCCGCAATCACAAGACCGTCTGAAACGCAGGCGGCATATTCCAGAACTTTCGGATTGGCATCGATCGTAAAGTAGACGACGTTCACACGAGGCAAGCGGTCAAGCTTGGAAACATCGAAAAAATTCTGCTCCTTGAGAGCATTCCAGTTGGAACCTTCGCCGGGAGCGTTCACCCCCATGGCGTTGATGGCAGATGCACTACATTTTTGCACGTTGCGGGCATCGAAAAGTTCCCCCGCAAAATAAACCCACACCAAATTCGCAGGAGGGTCGTCGTCGACAGCAAAGCCAGCAGCCGCACGCACCGCCCCGAGTAAATTCGCAGGGCCATCCGGATTTTTCGCCGTCGCAGGTTTCATGGAGCCCGTCACAATCACGGACTTTTCGCACTTGACCGTAAGGCTTATGAAATAGGCAGTTTCATCCATCGTATCGGTACCGTGAGTCACGACGATTCCATCGACAGAATCATCCCCTTGCAATTCCGTAATGCGGTTCGAAAGCTTGATCCACAATTTGTCCGTCATGTCGTCGGAATTTACGTTGCAGATTTGCTCCGCAGAAATTTCAGCGTATTCTTCGAGTTCTGGCACCGAGGCAACCAGGTCCTCGGCCGAAATTTGCCCCGACACATAGCCTGTATTTTTTCCAGGTTCACCGACACCGGCAATGGTGCCACCCGTAGCCAAAATCACGATATGTTTTTTACGACTTGCCATATTAAAAGTCCCATTCTTTAGATTCTACCGCTTCGCCCCAGAATGACAAAAAAAACTTCATTTAACGCACTTCGTCGAGGAGCTTTCGCGTAGAAACCCCGTAAAATTTCTGCAAGGCCTCGTCGGCATCCATTTGGCGCAGGCTCTGGATAAAATCCCTGAAATGAACAAAGCTTGCATTGCGCGCTAGGAGCCGTTCAACCATCGCCTGCGAATACCAATAGAGTTTAACGGCCTCCGCCGTATTATTTTCATTCACAAACGGAGTCGTAAGGGCACTTACACTCGGAACATAACCTTCGGGCCTAGGCATTCCCGTACGGGATGCGTCGATCACCTGCGCAATTCCCTCGTTCACCCACAAGGGAACCCTTGTTCGCGTCATCGCCCGTACAAAAGCGTGCGTCAGTTCGTGAAAAAACATCGGACGGTAAATTTCACGGTACCGCATTACATTTACAGGGATTCTCAGTTTTCCGTCAAATACGGCCCCTACCCATTCCGGACGCGGTCCAATCCCCTGATACATCGATGATTCGTAAAGAACAAGATGCATCTTGTTCTCTGGACGGAAATCGAACAAGTGGCACAGCGAATCGTACGCCACTTCCAGAACGGCCAAGGCTTCCATCACGTCGCTTCGGGCGGGGCGACCTTCAAATTCCACCCTAAAGTGCATCGAGCGTTCGATTTTCAGTTCTTCCATTTCGCGAATCAATGACTCGGACTTCTGCTTCAAGAATTCGAGGTCATCATTCGAAAAATTGCGCGACTGGATATAGGCGATGCATTCCTCGTAGCGTTCCTGTTCATAAAGGATTCCCGCCAAGTGCAGTTGCAAATTTTTGTCGTCAGGAGATTCCTTAAGTAGCGTACGCACGTTCTTTTCGGCGCAGTTCCACTCCGCCATTTCAAGGCACTCGTTCGTTTCCTTAATCAACGCTTCATGACGTTCAAACGCCTCTTTTTCGGCAGACTGCTGCATATACCAGCGAATCCCCGCGAGGAGAGCGATGATTAACACGACTATGTAAACAATATTCTTCATCAATTATAATTCAACTTGAGATCCTTCGACTTCACTTCGTTTCGCTCAGGATGACTCGTTGTGCCGTTTCCTACTGTCGACTTTTCTTAAATTTTTCGCGGATCAGTTGCAAGTCATGCTGATACGGGTTTCGCTTAAAGTCCTCGAAAGCCCACGCGGTCGGGTGGAAAACGCCCTTGGCATAAGTCAAAAGCATATCTAGCCACACGCCTTTCCCGGCGTAAAGCTTGAACGGCCCTCGCTTATAGCTCGGGAGCACCACCTTGTCCAAGTCCATATAGCCGATATCGATGTTTACCGTCCGCATATCGGGATTATCCGCACTTGCCATCGAAAATTCAAGCGCGTTGCTTCGTTCTTTCTCTTCCGCAATCGTTTCGGGCGGAATCACCTTTACAAAAGAAACAACTCCGCGATACAACCCCTCCCCCATTTCTGGAGCATAGTAGGGAGTCTTGTCGAAAGCAAAAAGTTTTCCCTTGTGGAGTATTTTTCCCCAGGTCCGTTCGAGAGCATCGATCACTTCAGGGTTCCATTCGGCCCCCCGCTGCAATACAAAAGCGATCAACTGAGCATTTTCAGAAAATTGCGAAGCTTTCATATTTTTCCATCAAAATAATTAGTGCGGAATGATCATCAGGTTCGCACGCAAGACTGCCAACTGTTTTTTCGAGAAACTCAGGCTTACGCCATTTACAATCGACGGGAACATATAATTGGTCGCATCAGGGCAATCCGTCAACCTGAACGAGGCCGCCCTTTCAACTAATGCAGTACGGTAGAACAGGTGACGATCATTCACGTCCTTTTTCATCTTCTGCATCAAGCCACTCCGCTGCAACTTTTCACAATACGGGGTGTCATCCAGTCCATCTTCGACATTGGAGTAGTCTCCGAGATCGTAATCACCAACAATATGCTGGATATCGGCCTTAGTCGTCGTTGTATGACGGAGTCCCAAAAAATGTCCCGATTCGTGCAATGCCGTTTCCACGATTTCATCCATCGACAAAGAAACTTCCTCGTCGTAAGGAGACCTTGCATAAGCCCCCAACACAACCGTACTCCCCTTGCCGCCCCCAAGCTTTCCGCTAAAGAGATCAGAATAGCCTAAAACCTGAGTGGCATCGATACTGTGGACAAGAACAATGTCCAAGGCATTTTCCCTACCGGGCCACCCGCCCAATTCCGAAAGCATCATATCCTCAGAAGAGTATCCCGCAATCCAGGGTTCATCCGCAGGGAACTTCGCCCCTAAAGTCGGATGTTCATGCGCATACGAAACATACAGGGTATCCACCGTTATCGAAGAATAGTCCCGTCTGAAAGCCTTCTGCATTTGTGAAGCCAGGTCTTTCAAGGTAAAGCCGTCCAATTCACTGTCCACGTTTCCGACAACAATCAAGTTGATCGACAAGTGATCCGAATAGGCGCCTTCACCGGTAAAGCGCACGTTACGCGTTTTTCCAGGAAAATAGTCGTCTTCCAAGGAAAGGGTCGCAGCCCACTCCGCTATCGCATTTTCTTCGCAGGTAAACGAATAGACATAGCGGCCAGCCTTTACTTGCGGTTCTAGGGTTCGAACCTTTTTCGATCTGAAACGCGATCCGCCCTCGTCAAAAATAAGACGGAACAGCTGCATCGTCGGAGCGTCATAGGCAGGATCCACATCAAAAGACAACTCATAAGTCGCTTTCGGATGGACAATCAGGGAGATTCCACGAGCCAGGTGTGCCGAAACCGAGTCATTTTTAGCAGCATCGTTCGGAAACAGCCCATACGTGATGTCCCCCGGATTTAGAACAATTTCAGACGACTCGTCGTCGGTACACCCCACACAAAGGCATCCCACCAAGAGAGAAATCGCAATAAGAAGGGGGCTAGGAAATTTTTTACAAAAATTTTGCATAAAAATGGTTCGTGGCGGTTCAAAAAATACGTGTATATAGAAGATACATCTTTTTAAAGGATTTGAAAAGAAATGGATTTCAAAACGAATCGAAAAAGCAAGCTCTCCGCAGAATTTATTCAATTGTGTACCCCGCTTCTCGGAAAGCCCGCCCTATTCAGTTCCGTAATCGTTATCGCCACTTACGGAAGCCTGGACTGCCACGCGTATGCCCCCGCATTCCTTTTACCTATCATTTTTGCGGCTCATGTTCTTTCGAGAAAAATTCAATGGGTCATATTCCTTTCCCTTGCCGCAGCCTGCATCAGTCACGAAATCACATTCCAACAGGTTACCCCAGAAAAGACTCCCGCCCCAAACGGCTGCGGAATCATCGAGACAACTCAGCCCAGGGCAAACGGCATGGCCGTTATAATCCATACCAAAACTAGCACCGATGACTTTCGCATCCGCCTCACCGAAAAGCGCGACTTGCCACATTATCCGCTTCCAGGAGACTCGCTCTGCTACGAGGCATCCTTCTACCCCGTCACGCCACCGACGGTTCCCGGAACATTCGACACTCACGGGTGGCTAAAGTCACAAAAGCTAGACGCCTACGGGAAATTTATCCACTGGACGGTCTACAAAAGTACCTGGGTTCCTGAGCGGGAATTCTACAGATTCCGCCAATGGATTCGGTCACGATTTTCCGAATTCCTAGACCCGGCCGAAACAGGGCTTTTGCTAGGGCTACTCGCCGGTGACAGGTCGCAGATTCCGGACGCCCTCCGCAGCGACTTTCAGCGTTCGGGACTAGTCCACGTTCTTGCCATCAGCGGGTTTCACGTTGTCCTTCTCGCCGGAATCCTCATGATATTCCTGAAGGCGACGGGGCTTCCGCACCGAATGGTTAGAATCATTGCCATTTGCCTTTTGTTCCTGTACGTTCCCGTGACAGGCGGCTCGCCCGCCGTAAGGCGGGCGGTCCTCATGTTCGCCGTACCGCAGGTCGGCGCACTTTTTCAAAGGAAGGCGAATACACTCAACAGTCTCGGTGTAGCCCTTTTGTTTATTATGCTTCCAGAGCCTTCCGTCATCTGGAATCCCGGATTCCAGCTTTCCGTTGCCGCTACGATGGGAATTCTCATCGGTGGATTCTACAATCCATTCAAAAGAATTCCCGAGGAATGGCACAGGAAAAAAATTTGGAATTTCTTGCAGAGTTTCATTTTCGAACCGACATACGTCACCCTGTGCGCAACACTTTCTACCGCACCGTTCCTCATTCACCATTTCAAGACACTGTCCCCGTTTGCATGGCTTGGAAACATTGTTGTCGTTCCCGCCATTTCAATGGGAATGCAGGCGGGCCTATTCGCACTCCTTTCGCCAATAGACCTCTTTCGCGAGCATTTCTGCTATGCGGCCAGATTCTTTCTGCGGCTCGCCTCCCTACTCACAAGGCTCATGTCCGATTCGGTACAGGCTTCGGTTACCGTAGGTCCCTTCGGCCCAGCAATTTTACTGTTATGCGGATTTTCGGTCCTAGCATTACCCCTATTTTTCAAGAACCGCATCGCAAGATACCTTTCACTATGCTGTCTGTTGCTCTTTTCTGCAATATATACCTACGACGGATACCGCGCCATCAGTTGCCCCACCTGGAAACTTACCACCCTAGACGTGGGCCAAGGCGACAGTCACTTGATTACAACGCCGGCGGGTTCCCATATTCTAGTCGATGCAGGCGATATCAAGCGACAAGATTCCGGGAAAGACATAATCGTTCCGTACCTGCACCATATCGGAGTTTCTAAACTGGACATTCTCATTATCACGCATGCCGACCAGGACCATTTCGGAGGCGCAGGTTCCATTCTCAAGACCTTTCCCGTCAAGGAATTGTGGATAACGGAGTGCGCAAGAATTTCACCCAAAGAGAACTGGCAACAAATCATAGGCGAAGCCTACAGGCGAGGCGTTCCGATACGGGACCTAAGCAGAGGCCTTGTTTACAGGGAAAATTTCTTTGAAATAAAGACGGTTCACCCCGAAACCAGACGCTGCATCGACGAAAACACACAAAGTATCACGCTACGGGTAAAGGGTTTGGGGCATTCGGTACTACTGACCGGAGACTTAACCGCACAAGGCGAAGCCGAAATCCTAAAAACAGACGTCTACCTCAAAAGCGATGTTCTTAAGCTAGGGCACCACGGTTCAAAAACGTCAAGCAGCGTTCCATTTTTAGACAAGGTAAATCCAAGACTCGCCATTATTTCAAGCGGACGCCGCAACCGATTCAGACATCCGAGCAAACAAGTCATCCAAAGGCTCGATTCGATGCAAATTCCCTACTTGAACACAGCCGAAAAAGGAACCATTGAAATTCATTTTTCAACAGACACCATGACCGTAAATACGATGTGGAAATGAAAAATTTGATAAAACGTAGTTGGCCCTTCGGCATGGTTCGGCAGGCTCACCAACCGAGCTCAGGGACCTAATTCTAAGTTCTAAATTTCGAAATCCGAATTAGAGTGCTGTCATCACGTACAGGGCGATGCTTTTCTGATCGTTGTTTTCTTCCTTCATGATTCCGATATCGAATTCCAGACGGACACGGGTTGCCCCAAAAGACAGTTCCATCTTAGGAATGATATCCACCATAAAGTCGTCTTTCACATGCCCGACACTACCACTCGAAGTAATTTCGATCATGCAAAGGAAACGGTTGCCAAAGTGAAGCGTCGGAGTCGTTCCCACGGCAAATTTCACATAGCCGTCTTCCCCCGTAACACCATCCAGAAAGCCCGCTCTAGCCTCGTATGAATTCGAAAAGCTCTTGGCAAGGTACACATCCTTTCCGTAGGTAAGCACAAGGGCACTACCGTTATTACGGTTCAGTCCAAAATATCCATCGAGTTCAACATAACGCCCTGCCCCCATACGATAGCGGCCACCGAAATCAACAGACGCTTCAATGTCATCGAGTTGATTGTAGGTGTACATATCCACCTTGGCACCTAATTCCCACTCCTTGCTAAGGGACCCGTACATATTGACAGGGAAAAGGACGTTGCTTCCAAAATCGGAGCGAAGTCCAACCCCGGCACCAAACTTGGGCGCAGGGCGAGCATCGGGGCCAAAAGTATAGCGCATATTCCAGATACGGTCTAATGCAAAAACATTCTGAAAGCAGAGGCAAACTATGCCAAAAATAAGGAGACGGGAGAGTTTCATGGCGTCAAAAATAGCTAAATTTTAGCCGCAAAAAAAGAGGATATCATGATAGATCCGCGTCCAGAGCTTTCTAAACTTTCCGATTACGTTCCCGGCAAATCCATGGAAGAAATCCGTGCGAAATACGGGCTCACTGAAGTTGTCAAACTGGCATCGAACGAAAACCCGCTCGGAGCCTCCCCGAAGGCTGTCGAAGCCTACCACAAAATCGCAGACGCCCTCCACCTCTACCCGCGTGGAGACGCTCCCAAATTGATCGATGCCATCGCCTCGTTTTACGGCGTAAAGACAAAACAGATCGTAATCGGCAACGGTTCCGATGAAATCATCGACATGGTGGGAAAGGCGTTCATCCGCCAAGGCGACAACTGCGTGGGCATTACGCCCACCTTCTCGGTCTACAAGTTCACCACGCTTTCTAACGGTGCAGACTTTATCGGAGTCGGGATCGGGGATCAAAAGACTCCGCTTTCGGACCTTCTGAAGGCCGTCAACGAAAAGACCCGCGTGGTTTTCATCTGCAGCCCGAATAATCCGACCGGCGTTTACTACAACAAGCAGGAATTGATCGAATTCCTGGATAAGGTTCCGAGCAACGTGCTTGTGTTCCTGGACCAAGCCTATTCCGAATTTGCAACAGCTGCCGATTATCCGTTTATGATCGACATGCTCGACAAGTACAGGAACCTGTTCATCAACCGCACCTTCAGCAAAATTTACGGACTTGCAGGGCTTCGCATCGGCTACGCCTTCGGTAGCGAAGAAGTCATTGCCTCCCTGTGGAAAATCAAGCCGCCGTTCGACGTAAACCAGGCCGCCCAAGTCGCGGCAATCGCAGCGCTTTCTGACAAGGAACACGTCCAGAAGACTCTCGAACTCAACGCTGCAGGCATCGCCTATCTCAAGCCGGAATTTGAATCCCTTGGATTCAAGGTACTCCCCACTCAAGGAAACTTTATCTGCGTACACATCGGCCCCAAGGCTAAGGACCTGGTACTCTTCCTTGAAAAGAACGGCATGATCGTGCGTGGACTCACGAGCTTTGGGCTCCCCGAACACATCCGCGTCACGCTCGGCAAGCGCGAAGAAAACGAGCTTCTGGTAAGCCTCGTCAAAAAATGGAAGGCGCAAGCCTAATCGCCGGAGGTGTCATGGCAGCGACAGCTGAAAATCAAGAACTATTGAAGATTGCGCTCAAGGCCGCAGAGCTTGCCCAGGAAAATATCATGAAGTATTTCCAGGGGAGCGTGGGCGTCGAATGGAAAAAGGACAACACGCCTGTAACCATCGCCGACAAGAGCACCGAAGAAATCGCACGCAAGTTCTGGGAAAAGGAAACTCCGGGTTTCGGCGTGATTGGCGAAGAATTCGGAATCGAGAATCCCGACGCCGAATACCAGTGGGTGATCGACCCGATTGACGGCACCAAGGCATTCATTCACGGTGTGCCGTTGTTCGGGACGCTGATTGCCCTGTATAAGAAAGGAACTCCAATTGCAAGCCTGATTCGCATCCCGGCGATGAACACGGCTGTCTGGGCGGTAAAGGATGGAGGAGCTTTCTTGGACGGCCGTGAAATCAGCTGTTCGAAAATAACGACGCTTTCGGAATCGCTCGTACTTTCGGGCACCGTGAATACGATGGAGACCGCAGGTTACGGCGAAAAGTATGCTGCGGTGCGTCGGGCAGCCAAACTGCACCGCGGTTGGGGCGACTGCTACGGCTACTACCTGGTAGCTGCGGGCCGTGCCGAACTCATGATTGATCCCGTCGTTTCGCTGTGGGACATTGCCCCGTATCCGCTCCTGTTCAAGGAAGCCGGCGGCAAGTTCAGCACCATCGACGGAATCACGGAACTTTTTGACGCCACCGGAAAACCTGTCGCCCCGATTTACGAGGGCTACACCAGCATGGCATCGAACGGGCTGATTCACGACGAAGTCGCAAAAATCATGAATTCGTCTAAATAATTTTTGCACCTATACCCTATCTATGAATTTTAAGGATTTTGGCAAATACAACCAGTTCAAGGAACAGTTCGCCGGCATGTCTCCCGAAATGAAGGAGCAGATGATGAAAATGGCGAAAGAGCAAATGAAAATGCGAATCAATGCATTTGTTCAGAAATGGTTGTCACTCCCGATTTTGACGTTAACGGCCGTTTTTCTTGGCGCCCTTGTCGGAGCCCTCACGGCGTTTTTCGGTCAGGTTTTGCTAGCCGTTTCCGCGTTGCGTGACGCCCACCCCGTCTACTGGATTCCGGGACTTGCACTCATTGGCGTAGCCATTGTCCTCGGCTATCGTAAATTCGGCAAGGGCACGGAGCGCGGCATGGATATGGTATTCGGAGTCGCCCACGGCAAAGAAAACGAGATTCCCTTACGCATGATTCCAATGGTCGCCGTAAGCACCTGGCTCACGCACCTGTTCGGTGGCAGCGCCGGCCGCGAAGGGGTCGCCATTCAGATTGGAGCCACCTTAGGCCACAATATCAGCAAGAAAATTCATGTCGAAAATGCGGGCAAAATTTTACTCATCGCGGGAATGGCGGCAGGCTTTGCTGGACTTTTCCAGACTCCGCTTGCAGCGATAGCCCTCGCCCTCGAAGTCTTGCTGGTCGGGCACCTGGAACTGGCGGCATTGCTCCCCGCAACGGTTGCAGCATTCACCGCATACAAAGTCTCCGAAACGCTCGGACTAGAAAAGTTCTCCGTAGACCTGAATTCGCTTTTCCCTGACAGCAACGTTGCCTCGTTTTTGTGGAACGAAAGCGGGCTCGACATTCATTTCGTATTAAGGCTGGCTTTGCTCGGCGTACTTTTTGGAATCGTGGGCGGAGGATTCGCCAAGCTGCATTCGCTTGCCAAGAAGTTTATCGCAAACAAGCTCACAAATCCATACAAGCGCATCGCCTTTGTCGGAATCGGCATCAGCGTTCTTCTGCTTTTGTTCTGGCAGGGCCGTTACGCGGGCCTTGGAACAAACTTGATAGACCTTTGCTTTGTGAACGGAGCAGGTATTTTTGCCTACGACTGGATTCTGAAATTCGCCCTCACGATTGCAACGATTGCGGTCGGTTTCAAGGGAGGCGAAGTCACGCCGCTGTTTGCCATCGGAGCAACCTTTGGAGCATGTATCGCCGCCACGGTGGGGATACCCCTTCCGCTTGCAGCCGCCCTCGGTTATGCGGCTGTTTTCGGAGGTGCCACCAACACGCTATTTGCCCCCATTTTCATCGGCGCCGAGATTTTTGGATTCGACACACTCCCCGCCTTTTTCATCGTATGCGTTATCGCCTTCGTATGCAACGGCGGCCAAAGCATCTATGCGCAAAAAAAACTGAGGATTAAGTAGGAAGTGGTTGGTACACTCCGAATTAATATGAACTCAGTCTACATTGAAATCACGAACGTTTGCAACTTGAATTGCAGCTTTTGCCCTAGCGGAAAAGCGAATACAAACGACGCAGACCATGCAGGCGAAAAACGCCCTCGTGAATTCATGAGTTCAGAACTTTTCGAACGTTGCATTACCGAAGCGGCGACAGTCGCCGAAAATGTCTATTTTCACGTGCTAGGCGAACCCACGCTGCATCCGGGATTCGGACTATTCCTCAAGAAACTGGAAACGACGCCCCTCAAGCTAAACCTGACAACAAACGGCACCACGATTGCACGTACAGGCAAGCTGATACTTTCCTCACAAGCCGTACGGCAGGTGAATTTTTCGACACACGCCTATGCGGAACTTTCTGCAGAAGAAGCTAAGCAAAACCTTCAAGACGTACAGGATTTTTGCGAATACGCCTGCGCCGAGCGCCCCGACCTCTATATCAATTTGAGGCTCTGGAACGTAGGAAACCCTCAAAGCGTTGCTTGGAACAAATATCTCATCTATAAAGTCGGCGAAACATTCCACAATTCACTAGAAACCATTTCTCTCGAAAATTTCTGCAGCCGCCACAAGAGCTTTCCCGTCGCTGGACGAATCTACCTTCATCAGGACAGCCGCTTTGAATGGCCGGACGAATCTTCCGCAGCGTCATCCTCGACCAACTCTGGCCCCTATAAGGGGATAGAGGAGGGAGGGGATCCAAAAACCGTAGCGGGAACCTGCCGCGCACTCGATACGCACGTAGCCATTCTTCACGACGGACGCGTAGTCGCCTGTTGCCTGGACTATAGCGGGAAAATCACGCTTGGTCATATTCAGGAGCAAAGCCTTTTAGAAATACTCGACACGCCCACCGCCAGGAATCTCCGCGAAGGATTCGAAAAACACGAATTGCGCCACCCGTTTTGCCAGAGTTGCTCCTTCTGCAAGCGTTTCGGAAAATAATAGAAAGCCAAGTTCTTTATCAAGCGGCCTCTTTCCTTTTTGATTTACAAAGACTTTGCTATATTTCTTTTCAAAGAGGAGTTTATACAAATGAGAAAAATGTTCTTTACCATTATCGCCGGAGCCCTTTTGCTTGCGGCCTGCGATGACAGTTCCACGTCGGCAAATTCAACTGATATACCACAATCACCCGACACTAAGGTGACGAATTCGTACGATACAAAGGAGACAAGTTCGAGCTCAAACACATCTATTTCTTCGGATTCAAAGACGCAGGAATCCAATTCGAGCACCACAAAATCTACCGGGAAATGTTCCAACGCCTCGGACGATTTAATCGATTCTCGCGACGGAAAAATTTACAAGACCGTAAAAATCGGCGACCAAATTTGGATGGCCGAAAACATGAATTATGCAAGTCCTAATAGCTGGACAAACGACAGCCTCGACAAGGACGGTGCCATCTACGGTAGATTCTATACCTTCGAAGAAATAAACACGGTTTGCCCCGATGGTTGGCATCTGCCTTCCAGCAATGAATTTGGCG
The DNA here is from genome assembly GCF_947166265.1 of uncultured Fibrobacter sp. Classification (NCBI taxonomy): domain Bacteria; kingdom Pseudomonadati; phylum Fibrobacterota; class Fibrobacteria; order Fibrobacterales; family Fibrobacteraceae; genus Fibrobacter; species uncultured Fibrobacter sp. The sequence goes on from NZ_CAMVDO010000004.1 coordinate 83,809, forward strand.
AATTACTTCGTTACGTAGGTGATACCGACGTTTACAAGGACAGTTCCGGAACAAAATTAAAGACGACATCTGGTTGGAACTGGGATGATTATGACAATAATGACGGCAACGGTACAGACTCATATTGTTTCGGAGCAAAGCCTGCCGGAGTGGGTATTGCCCCTAACAAAGTAACCAGAGTTGGTGAGCAAACCTATTTTTGGACTTCTACTTCCTTTATGGGGAAAAAATGGGATAATTTTTGGAACAAGGAAGTCGAAACGGGAATGGAATCCAGTTACCTATTGATACAATATAATACCGAATGGGCAAAAGTCGATCACTGGAGCGCATCAGAAAACGGGAATATCCGCTGCATCAAGGGTTATGTAGAACCCAAAAGTTCTTCATCCGAAGATGAATTCATCACCGTTCCAACACCGCTCCCCGATTCAGTTCAAAAAGAACTCGAAGAAGCGATAAGAATAGAACGTCTCAACACCCAAATTGCCAAATTAACGAACTTATCGGAATGTGAAACCATCGAGTCTATCACCGAAGATGAAATCGCATATTGCAGGACAAGATTCTGCATCCTTCATCCTGAATTGTTTGAATGTGAAGAGTACTAGAATTACCATTCAGGATTTTACAGGCGTTTACGCAGAGCAGCCCTTTATGCAGGGGCTGCGAAAAGCTGCCTCAACTGACGGCGAAATCCGCTGGTTTGACTGTACCCGAATTGACGGTACCGACTGCTACTGCGATGACGAAGCGCAGGCAATTCTCCGAGAGCAAATTGAATTCTACAAAACACCGGCCCTTCGACAGGCTCAGGGACCTAGTTCAATAAGTACGCCGGGCATTCATTTTTTTGACAACGGCAATTACCACTACATGAGCAAACTCTGGACGGATTCAATCCGCGAGCCGTTTGACCTTGTGGTTTTTGACCACCACCCCGATATGCAGCCGCCAAGATTCGAAGGAATCCTAAGCTGCGGAGGATGGATCAAGGAAGTCCTGGAACACAACAGATTCGTACAAAATGTTGTCGTCATCGGAGTAGCCGACCACCTTATTGAAGAAATCCAACAAGACCTATCCCAGGCAAACGCCGCCGAAATTTTGAACCGCGTCACCTTTATCCGCGAAAGTGAGCTGAAGAACCTTCAAGACAATCTTTCGTCTTTCGTCTGTAGCGAGCATGCGAGCGTTCTCTCGTCTAACCTCTATATTTCCATTGACAAGGACGCACTCAACACGCAGGAGGCCGCCACCAACTGGGATCAGGGTTCGCTGACATTTGAACAGTTGGCCGAAGCACTCCAGGCACTCGCCCGCAACCGCAAAATTCTAGGCGTAGACATCTGTGGAGAACGCTCCCGCGACATGGGATTCGAAGACACCGCCGCGGCAGACGCGCTGAACAATGCTCTAAACAAGAAACTTTTTCACTTGCTCACGGGGCTCCATGGCATTCAATAATCGTAACAACAAAGCCAAAGCCCACGGAGTCGCCCGCGTCATTTCCAAGCGCGGGTATTGCAGCCGCAGTGAGGCGGAAAGACTTGTCCGCGAAGGTCATGTGATTCTCCGAAGCAAGCCCGTACGCGATCCCGAAGCCCCCACCTACGAGAACGACGAAATTCTCATAGACGGCACCCCTGTCACCGCAAATGAATTTGTCTACTTCGCCATGAACAAGCCTCGCGGAATCGTCTCCACCGCCAAAGACGAAAAGGGCCGCAAAACCGTGATGGACTTGTTCCGCGAAGAATTCGCCAAATTGTACCCCGGCAAGCCCATGCCGCACATCGCGCCCGTTGGCCGCCTCGATGCCGCAAGCGAAGGACTATTGCTTTTTACCAACGACACAAAGTGGGCTGACGACATTCTAAGCGGCGGTTCGGCAAGCTCACCTACTTTCTATCATTCTGGAGCCAAAGGCGATAGAATCCATAAAGCGCCTCATCTTAAAATCTACCGCGTACAAGTCAAGGGGAAACCTTCCGCCGCCGAACTTTCACAAATGGAATCCGGCTTCAACGTTCCTCCCCGTGTCTTCGGAGAAAAAGACGAATTTATGCATGCCGAGCGTGCAACGCTCCATAGCGACGGAGAAAAGAACTGCTGGCTAGAAATTACATTGTCCGAAGGAAAGAATCGCGAAATTCGCCGAATGCTTTCACACCTCGGCTACGAAGTGATGCGCCTGGTTCGCATTCAATTCGACAAATTCACCCTCAACGACTTAAAGCCCGGCCAGATTCGCAAAATACTTCCGGTAAAGCTCTGAGTTAAAGAGCCTGCGCTACAAGCAGTCCCAGATAACCCACATATACAAGCAGAAGAATGACACCGGCAATACGGTTCAGACGGCCATCACCGCCGCCACGCCTAAAGCCAAGAACCATCAAGGACACCGTGAGGATTGTCATGAGCGGCATATCACGGGAGACAACGGCCGCCTCCACATCGCCCATCGGGGTAATTGTCGCGGCAAAGCCAACCACGGCAAGCGTGTTGAACAGGTTCGAACCGATAATGTTTCCAAGAGCGAGGTCATTTTCGCCCTTACGTGCAGCGGCAATAGAGCTTGCAAGCTCCGGCAACGAAGTTCCAATCGCCACAATGGTAAGGCCAATCAGCAAGTCGCTCACGCCTAGTGCACGTGCGATTTCAACCGCCCCCCACACCAGCGAGCGCGAACTGGCAACCAGCAGGGCAAAACCAAGCACCAGCCACAGAATCGATTTGCCAAGCGAACTCTTTTGAGTCGTTTCACCTTCGGCTTGCAATGACGTGTCTGACGAATTTTGCGAATCATCCGCTTTTTCTGCCTTCGCCTTTTTCATTTCGCGCCAAATGCTGTACCCCATGGCCGCAGCAAAGACAATTAACAAAACAATGCCGTTTACACGAGAAACACTTCCGTCGCACACCAAAAAGATCGAAAGCAGCGACACGAGCAACAGAATCGGCAAATCGCCCCGGATAACGGAACGTTGCATCAGAATCGGAGAAATCAGTGCCGTCGCGCCAAGAATCAGCGCAATGTTTGCGATGTTACTGCCGTAGGCGTTTCCCAGAGCAAGCTCCGGATTTCCCTGAGCCGCAGAAATCGCGGAAACCGTGAGTTCCGGAGCAGATGTCCCAAAACCCACAATAACCATTCCGATAAGCAGAGTGGACATTCCGCAAAATTCAGCAATGCCCACAGCGCCATCGACAAACTTGTCCGCACTCCAGACGAGTACAACAAGACCAACCAACACTGCGACTGCGGCAAGAATCATAGACTAGAACGGGTAAAGAGTCAAACCGATATTAAACGAAGAGGCGCTGAGATCCAGGTCCATGTAGCGGATGTGGCCGTCGTACATGTCCGAGACACCGATGTCTGCCCCGAGATCAATCGAGACGAACTTGTGAGCCATGACCGAGAAACCAAACAGGAACGACCAATCCACGCCGTTGCGGAAATTTTCGTCCATCATGTCGATTTTGGCCTTAGTCTTTTTGCCATCTTTCGTGGTATAGGAATAACGAAGCTTATCGGCGAGCGGAACGGACACCTGCGTACCCAAGTCAAAGTAAATCCTAGACGAAGGAGCCTTGAAGGTAAACATCAGGGGGATGTCCAGCTTTTTCTGCCTGAACTTGAAGCTATAGGGAATTCCGTTAATGTAGTAGGACTGGCTTGCTTCGCTCTGTTCATAGAGGACACCAAGCTTGATACCCATCGTGTATTCGTTCAACGGAATAATGGACATCACACCGGCGCGCCAGTTCATGCCATCGTAGCTGTCGCCATCCCACTTGTTCGAGGACATGTAGTAGGAACCGATAGAACCGTGAACACCGATTTTAAAGTTCATCGGAATAAGCCCCATGAGCTTTTCCATAGTCACGGTATCGCGCTCGTTTCGCTGAGCCACATAGACCGTACGCACGGGAACGCCATCGTCACCCGTATAGACGGTTTCGTAATAAACGGTATTGGTACGCGGACGTTCTGCACCCAGCGAAGTATAGCTGGCCTTATTGTCGGCACCGCGAACCGCTTTCGGAGCAACCATTACGGCAGGTTCTTCGGCCACTTGAGAAGCCGGGGCAGCCGTTTCAACCTGAGAGGGAGCCGCGCCCGCAGCATCTTCACCGCGAACGGCAACCGGAGCAGCCGCTTCGGCAGGTTCTTCTACAGCGTTTTCCGGACTAACCGATTCTTCGACTGGAGCTGCAGCAGGAGCAGTTTCAGACGCCACCGCCGGAACAGCCGCTTCAGGGGCTGCAGTTTCCGCAGCAGCAGGAGCCTGGGCAAACGTAAATGCCGACAGGGCTAGAACAGAAAGAATACCTGTGATTTTGCGATTCATAAGAACCTCCACTGTTTACATTGTTATTATAGCATTTTTTAAGAGAAAAAACAAGTTTTTTCAGTTTCTCACTCCTTGTTTATGACATTCCTCTCTGGATCCCGTCGCTGCGCTCCAGGCCGCTAATGACCAGCCCCCTGAAACCTGTCATCTTTCCAGATCCTTCGACTTCGGCCCTTTGCTTCGACAAGCTCAGCACAGGCTTAGGCTCAGGGACCTTGCCCCTAACCGCTGCCAACTGTCTACTATTTGCTACATTTATCGCATGAATTTGAATATTGTTACCTCTGAAAATCTTAAAAACGTCGACAACAAGGCTTACGCCCTCTTTTTTGTCAAGCAGTCCATTCAATTTTCCACCGTTCTCTCCCCCGAAGGCGAAGAACAGGTCGAAACCATTCTGAAGGGCATGAAGGACGGCCCGTTTGAAGACCTAGAATTTCTTGAAATCGACGGCAGCAACACCTTCTTTGTAGACGCCGCCAAGGAACGCGGACTTTCCGCTCTCGATCACCTGCGAATGGCGGCCTACCGCCTCGCAAAGCGAGCCATGAAAAAGCAGGTGGCCTGCGTGAGCCTTTTCCTTGCCGATGCCGCCGATGAACAGTTCAAGGCCATTTTACACGGTTTGCATTATGCCGACTACAAATTCGACGCCTACAAGAGCAAGCAAAAGCCGAACTTCCAGGTGACCTACGAAATCGTCGCCGGCGAACACACCGCCGCCTTCAAGAAGATTGCCGAAGAAGTCGCCGTAGAACAGAAGGCGATTACGCTTGCGAAAAACTTGATCAACACCTGTGCCTCGGACCTCTACCCCGCCGAATTCGTGGAACGTGCAAAAACAATCGCCAAGTATACCGAAGGCTTAAGCATCAAGGTTCGCAACATGAAGCAACTTGAAAAGGAAGGCTTCATGGGCCACGTGACCGTCGGCAAGGGCAGCTCGCACGAACCGTACATGATTACGCTCGATTACAAGCCCGCAAAGCGCACCTCCAAGGACCACTTGGTGATTATCGGCAAGGGCCTCACCTTCGACACCGGCGGTCTCTGCCTGAAACCGCCTAAATCGATGCCCGAAATGATTAGCGACATGAGCGGTGCCGCAACAGCTCTCGCCGCCATCCAGGCGATTGCTTCGCTCAAGCTCCCGGTACACGTGAGTGCCGTCTGCTGCCTCGCCGAAAACGCCATCGGCAACAAGTCGGTGCTGCCGGGCGATATCTTTAAGGCCAAGAACGGAAAGACCGTCATGGTCGACAATACCGATGCCGAAGGCCGCCTGGTCCTCTCCGACGGCCTTGCCGAAGCGGGCGAAATCGGTGCAACGCATATCGTGGACCTCGCCACCCTCACGGGCGCCATGGTCCGCGCCCTCGGATACGCCATCACCGGATTCTTCAGCAACGATGATGACCTCGGACTCAAGGTAATCAACTGCGGCGAAGCCTGCTGTGAAAAGTTCTGGAGCATGCCGCTCGAAGAAGAATACGCCGACGCCCTCAAGGACAAGTTTGCCGACCTCAAGAATACCGGCAGCGACGCTGGCGCCATTTCCGCAGCGCTTTTCCTCCAGGAATTCGTTCCCGAGAACACCGCCTGGACGCACTGGGATATCGCAGGGACCGCCTTCGTGACCAAGCCGTGGAAGTACACCGAATACGGTGCAACCGGTTTCGGCGTACAGACGCTCATTGAACTCACTAGAGAGTTTGCGCAGACGAAAGCGGACTAACGCAAACAAAATAGTCCCCTAAAAACGTATATAAAAATCCCGCACGGACCGTGCGGGATTTTTTTGGGGGTGGATTTGGAATTTCAATTTCAGAGGAAACTATTTTCTGACAAAGTTCACCTTCAAAGTTATCGTAAAGATGCCCGATTCCTCGATATCACGATCGTAATTGTCATCACTGTCCTGCGCGAGTTCATCGTACGATGCCTGCAAGGCTACACCAAAATTCAACAAATCGGACAAATACCACAACTTACCGATTTCAAACGAAACAGAATAGCCAACCTCGTTAAACTTAAGATTGTCAGAATCAATGTCTTTATATTCTAGGCCGTCAAACTTGTCGGAACCTTCGTCACCTGCATGAATATAGAGAAAGCCAAAAGCGGCTCCCGCATACAGACCGTATAAATCGTGTTCAGGGTTTCTAAAGAAATAAAAATTCAGGCCACCGCCAAGCAGAAACCTAAAAGCATCCGACGAAAAATCGACCGAAACCGTTTTCTCATTCTTCCTTTTTTCGGAATAGGTATAATCCCCCCATTTCAAAGAGGCTATTTCCAAGAAACTGAAGACAGCAACGCGACTTCCAAAAACGCCACCGAATCTTGCAGTAAAATCCGGACCAAATCCGCTAAATTCAGTTTCGTCGACACCCCCACCTGGTCCATAATACGTATAGTAATCCGTTTCGCTATTTTCATAATGCATGTTTAGGTACTGCATGCCCAGCGAGGCTTCAAAGTAAAACGCATTGTGAATATACGAGACTCGCCCCACGTCATTGGACGGACGAGAATCATAAGTTCCCGCATAGCAGAGGGCTGCAACCAGCAAAACGAAAGACCAAAATTTGGACAACAATTTCATACTCAATTACTTGCGCAAGACAATCAAATCAACGGCAATTGCATAGGAATCCGAAGCATTTCCACTGCTGCCATCGCGGATTCCATTTTCCAGGGAACCCTTGGCCGCAAAGCCTACATTCCAGGAATCGCTAATGGACCAAACTTTTCCAAACTGCAAGCCAAAAGCCAGTCCGCTTTCCGATATTTCAAGTTCTTCGTGGTTGTAGTAGCCCGAAGAAAGGCCGGCCTCTTCGGCTGTAATGCTTGCGGTCGCCCCCACAAAGACGCCATTCAAAAAGCTCATCGAATCCGAATTCAGGAACACCAGCGCTCCACCGCCGAACGCAAAGCGAATCGCATCGGTATCAAAGTCCGCCTTGGACTGTTTCTTTCCGTTATACGTACGCGAACCCTTGAAATTTCCGTCGAGTGCCGAAAATTCAAGATTACAGAATAGGGCGACTCGGCTAGAAATAATGCCACCGATTTTCAATCCCAAATCGGGACCGTAACCACGGAACCGGCGGCTGACCGAATTACCGTCATCGCCGACAATCCACATCTGTGATTTTTCATCCCAATAGTCTTCGTATTCCTTGTACGCAACCTTCATATAGCGGGCGCCGATTTCTGCTGCAAAGAAGAAACCATTATGACGCTGCACCTGTTGCTGAGGAGATTGCGTGACAGGCATAGGTTGCCCCTGCGGAGGAACCGGGGACTGTACAGGCGGGTTCTGCTGATATGCATTTTGAGAGTCATACATTCCAGCATAGGCCGCAACCGCCAAGGATAAGACTATGTATTTAAAAATTCGCATAAACTAAATATAATAAACGATTCCTTTTGTAGACATAAATCGTTGTAAAAAAAGGAATACACCCATAAGAAACAAAATCCGCCTGCAAAAATCCGTGATAAGCGATACAGAAATCACGCTAGGAATTTTCAACCGAATCCACCATCCCTCTCAAAATTTCTATTTTTGTAAAAAAGATCCCCGCATTCGCGGGAATGACAGAAAGAATATGAAAAACGTTGATACGATTGCAGTTTTGGACTTTGGTGGGCAGTACGCTCACTTGATTGCCAACCGTGTACGCCGTCTTGGCGTGTTTACCGAAATCCACTCCCCTGCCGCCCCGGTTTCTGAACTCGAAGGCGTGAAGGGCATCATTTACAGTGGTGGTCCGTCTAGCGTTTATGCGGCTGACGCTCCGGAATACAATCCTGAAATTTTGAACCTCCCGGTGCCGAAGCTCGGCATCTGCTACGGTCACCAGCTCATCGCCCAGCAGTTGGGCGGTCACGTTGAACCGGGCAAGGTCAAGGAATACGGCATCGCCGACCTGATTGTGGGCGACGAAAAGTGCCCGCTTTTGAAGGGTCTCCCGAAGGCATCCCCGATGTGGATGAGCCACGGCGACCAGGTGACAAAGCTCCCCGAAGGCTACAAGATTGTGGCCAGCACCAAGGACTGCGAAATCGCCGCTGTTGCATTCGACAGCGACAAGCCCGAACGCCAGATTTTCGGCATCCAGTTCCACCCCGAAGTCACGCACAGTAAGTTCGGCATGAAGCTTCTCGAAAACTTCGTCGACTTTACGGGTGCAAAGAAGACCTGGAACATGAAGAGCTACTTGCCGCTCATCACGGAGCGCATCAAGGAACAGGTCAAGGACCGCAAGGTCTTCTTGCTCGTGTCTGGCGGTGTGGACTCTACAGTGGCATTCGTGCTCTTGAACCGCGTACTCGGACCGGAAAAGGTTCTCGGCTTGCATGTGGATAACGGCATGATGCGCCTCGGCGAATCCCAGAAAATTATGGACTTCCTCACGAAGGAAGGCATGAACAACCTCAAGGTCCGCGACGCTAGCGAACACTTCCTCGCAAAGCTCAAGGGCGTGACTGCACCGGAAACCAAGCGCGGCATCATCGGTAAGGAATTCCTGACGGTAAAGGACGAGGAAATGGCGAAGCTCAACCTCGATCCGAACCAGTGGATGATGGCTCAAGGCACCATCTACCCCGACACCATCGAAAGCGGCGGCACCAAGAACGCCGACAAGATCAAGACGCACCACAACCGCGTGCAGGAAGTCTTGGACCTTATGGAAAAGGGCCTCGTGCTGGAACCTCTCGCCGACCTGTACAAGGACGAAGTCCGCGCCCTCGGCGAAGAACTCGGCATTCCGCACAACCTCGTGTGGCGTCACCCGTTCCCGGGTCCGGGCCTCGGCGTTCGCCTGCTCTGCAGCGAAGGCAAGCTCACCGACGATATGGTGAAATTCGAAGACGTGAAGGACACCGCAGGTCAGTCCCTCGCCGATTACCTCAAGGCAAACAACATCGCAGGTCGCATACTCCCGATCAAGAGCGTTGGCGTCCAGGGCGACGGCCGTACTTACGCACAGCCGTTCCTCATCACGACTCCGGGCCTCAGCTGGAAGGATTGCGAAAAGTTCTCTACCGAACTTGCCAACCGCTTCAAGGCAATCAACCGCGTGATTTACCAGATTGGCAGCGTCGCTGATGAAGATCCGAAGCTTGTCGAACAATACGCCACCCGCGAAAACTTTGATACGCTCCGCAAGTTCGACAACATCTGCACCGAATTCTTGCAGGCAAACGACTTGTACGAAAAGATCTGGCAGATGCCGGTCGTGCTCGTTCCGCTCCGCACGGCGGGCAAGCCCTGCATCGTGATGCGCCCGGTGAACTCCACCGAAGCCATGACGGCAAACTTCGCCGAAATCGACCAGGGAATGCTCGCCGGTCTCTGGCGCAAGTTCGAAGCCGAAGGTGCAGGCAGCCTGTGGTACGACGTGACGCACAAGCCTCCCGGAACCATTGAGTGGGAATAAATTAGACGAAAGAACGCCGCTACGCGGCTACAGACGAGAGACGAGAGAATTGTTTGAAGTCTGTAGTGGAAGTGCAGTGATTCTTTAAGGGACGAAATTATGGCAGGCATTACATACGAAGTCGAAGACAAGAACATTGTTGAACAAATTAAGAACGACGCGATGAACGCCGCCAAGGAACTTGTAGAAAAGGCACACCTCTCGGCGGGCAACATCGTAGTGATTGGTTGCAGCACGAGTTCCACGCTCGGAAACGACATCGGAAGCCACTCCGTGCCCGAAGTCGGCAAGGCCATTTTCGAAGGTTTACAGTCGGTTTTCAAGCCGCTGGGCATCTACATTGCAGCGCAATGCTGCGAACACCTGAACCGTGCGATTATCGTTGAACATGCCGCAGTCCCAAACGCCGAACTCGTGAACGTGGTTCCGCAGCCCAAGGCTGGTGGCTCTTTCGCAACGGCCTGCTACGGAGCCTTTGAACATGCAGTCGCCATCGAGCATATCAAGGCGGACGCCGGCCTCGACATCGGCAGTACTCTTATCGGCATGCATCTGAAAGAAGTTGCGGTTCCGGTCCATATGCAGCAGACGCATATCGGCAAGGCAATCCTGATTGCCGCACGCACCCGCCCGAAGTTTATCGGCGGCGAACGTGCACATTACGACGAAAGCCTCAAGGACGGCTATCCGAAATTCTAAATGGAGATCCCCGCCTTAGCGGGGATGACGGTGCAATCTGTAATATTCCAACTTGGAATAAGAAAAAAGTAATAAATAAGGTCTTTTTTGCATCACCACTATCCGTTTTCTGTTTTGTTTAGTTAAATTGACACTAAGAATAGGAGAAAATGGTAGTGATGAATGGTGAACCCCATACGGAACATCCGAAAGGTCCCCAGGGCGCACAATATGCAGGTGGCCCAGGTCCTGGTGGTTCCGCATTTCCAAGACCCGAAAAAGTAGACCCCATTACCGGTCTCGACCTTGTAGCATGGTTCTTTGCACAAACTCAAAAGGACCACAGTTTCTATCCGCTCCATAAATCGACCATCACGTTCTTTAACGTGATGAATTTCAAGACAATCAACCAGCGTTTCTCGTACCAGGGCGGAAATGCATATCTATGCAAATTTAGGGACGAACTCAAGCATCTTTTTGAAGGCGAAACCGTATTGCGAGCTGGTGCGGACCACCTAGTCGTCATCAGCCTGAACCTTTCGCCCGAAGAAATCGCCATGCGTGTGGCCATGCTTAATAAGGTGATGGGCAGTTACGAAGGGGGGCTTCGGAATCAAATCAAGGCGGGAATTTACATTGCCGACGGGACCCCACAGAAACCCATCATTATGATGGACAGGGCATCGCTTGCCTGCCGAGAAGTTCACGGAATTTTCAACAAGGACTACTGCGTCTACGACGACGCACTCAAGAATAAGTACGAACAGAAACAGTACGTGCTAGACCATTTTGATGAAGCCTTTGAAAAAGGGTATTTCCACGTTTATTATCAACCCGTCGTGCGCGCCCTAACGGGAAAGGTCTGCGGCTACGAGGCCCTCGCCCGCTGGATCGATCCAGTCAAGGGAATCATTCCGCCGTTCATCTTTATCGACGTACTTGAAAAGGTGCACCTGATTCACAAGCTTGACGCCTACATTATCGAACAGGCATGCAAGGACCTTCGTGACGACATCGACAGCGGATACGCCTACGAACCCATCTCGGTAAACCTTTCGAGACTTGACTTTGAGCTGAGCGATATCAAGAAAATCGTAGATAATGCCGTAGCCAAGTACAACGTCCCCAAGGAATATCTGGTACTAGAAGTAACCGAAAGTGCCTTTTCCTCGGACCTTACAAACCTGGGCGAAATTATCAACAGCTTTAGGGCCGACGGCTACGAGGTCTGGCTCGACGACTTCGGTTCCGGGTACAGCTCCTTTAACAACCTGCAGACCTACGATTTCGACTTCCTGAAGATCGACATGAACTTCCTTCGGAACTTCGACAAGACCCCGAAGTCCAAGGTCATTATCGCATCCATCGTGGACATGGCGAAAAGACTCGGCATACACACCTTGGCCGAAGGTGTCGAAACCGAGGAACAATACGAATTCCTAAAGCGCATCGGTTGCGAACTGATTCAAGGGTACTATTTCAGCAAGCCCATTCCGCTTGAAGAATACCATACCAGGCGAGCGGAGCTCTGCAGTTTCGCAACAAACGAAACCCCCGAAGAAAAGCACTATTTCGACGATATTGGTCGCATCAATTTCCTGGACAATACTCCGCTGCGTAAACAACGGCTGGATGTCGCCAGCGATATTCCGATTGCAATCATTGAACGAGAAGATCGAAAATACAAGTTCATCTTTATCAATAATGCGTTCAAAAAGACGATCCAATCGTTCGGGGCTCAAACAACCGAAGAAGTTATCGCACGTATTGGCGCCTACGGAAACAAGGAAGACGCCACGAAACGCTTTGAGAAACTTCTTTATTCGGAACAGAATCAAGAAACGGTCGAGTTTGTCGAACGAGTCGAAAACCTGAAAATCATAAGCAAGGCCAGATTCCTGAGCCGAAACGGAAACAAGGCCGCCTACGCTTTTGTCGTCAGGGTAATGGCAAACCAAGTGGTTTGAGAACCAAATTTTCACTAAAAACGCCTCCATCAGGGGGCGGTTTTTTCGTTTTATATGCCAAAGAACACACAAACTATCAAAAAAATGCTTTTTTTTTGACTTTTTACAAAAAAAATCTCCTTTTTTAGAAAAAATTTTATAATATAGCGATAAAGAATACGAAACAGCCTTTATCAAGGAGAAAATATGGCAGGAAAGAAGAGTAAGAACGCTTTGGATGACGATCCAATTATTCCGAATGATGACCTCGAACTCGAGGAATCCTCTATCTTTGAAGAAGAAGAGGACGACTCCGAAGACAAGGGTATCGACGAAATTCTGGGTGGCGCAACGCTTGGCCGCGCAGCAGGCGACCTTGACGGTTGGGGCAGCTCCGAATACGAAGACAACTAAAAGCCTCCAAGACCTATCAAAAAGGAGATCCCCGCCTTCGCGGGGATGACAAGTGAGTCGTGAACCGCGAGGAACTTAAAGAGAAATACGGCAAGAAACGCGTGCCCCGTGAATGGCGGGGCACCGATTTGTTGTCTACGCTCGTAACGACATTTTTCGGTTCGGGAATGTCGCCGAAAGCCCCCGGCACCATGGGAAGCCTTGCCGCCACGGTAGTCGCCTACCCCATGGCGATTTTAGCGGTAAAGCTTTTTGGTGACATTCGATTCAATCCCTTATTTTTAATCGCCGCCATCATCGTCTTTTTCGGGGCTATTCCCTTCGTGAACAAGGCGATGAAAGACACGGGCACCGAAGACCCCGGCTGGATCGTGATTGACGAAGTCTGCGGAATATTCATGACTTTCGCATTTATAAGCCCAAGCTTCATCACCACAATCCCCTACGTCATACTCCCCTTAGGGTTCGGGCTCTTCCGTTTTTTCGATATTTTAAAGCCGCTCGGCATTCACCGTTTCGAGAAATTCCCCGGAGCCTGGGGCGTCATGGCCGACGACCTCCTCGGCGGAATCTATGCGGGAGTTTTGATGATTCCCATCAGCTTTGTAGCGACTATTGCGACATTTTGCGCTGCGTGGATAGCTGCCGGAGAATAAAAGGACCCTAAGGGGTCTTTTTTTACAAATCATCACATATAGCGGAATCACAAATTGTGGCGAGCATCCGTTCGTGCGTACAGACTTCGGGCGAAACCTCGTGGATATTGCCCGTGGAATAGAACGACGTGCAGGCACATTCGTGCGCATGGCAACGGAACCGCAAGGCACAGCCCTTACAGTCATCCTTGTCGCGATTAAAGAAATCCAAGATATCACGGGCGACTGGTCCATCCCAAATCTGTACCGATTCATCGAATACGCTCCCCAAAATGTAGGGAGCATCTTTCTTGCTACTGATAAATCGCGTGCAGGGGAAAAGGTTCCCGTTTGCAGCACAGGCGACAATGCCCTCGGCCACATGGCAGCTCGATTGACGGTGGCGCTGCCCCGTCAGGCGAAATTTCAACTTGTCCTGAATCGTCCCCAGGTAAAAGGGAACCTTCTTGCGTTTGAGTTCGACCCAGAATTCGGCAAGTTTTTCATATTGCGCAGCAAGGACATCGAATTCATCGTCCGTCCACTTGCCGTCAAAATCCACGGCGGCAGTCATATTCCTGAACCCTTGCGTCTGAATCCAACGGACAGCCTCCGAAAGCGAACGCATATTGTCGCGGGTCACCACCGAAAGGACTACGGTATCGAGCTTTGTGAGAACGGGAATGTGCGGCTCAATCAGTTTGAAGGAGCCCTCCCCGCCCACCTGCTTGCGGCAGATATTATGATGCGATTCCGGGCCGTCAAGCGAAAGGTAGATGCGGAAATTTTCATGTTTCAGGTATTCGATGATTTCCGCATCCAAGAGCGTTGCGTTCGTATTCACCGCAAAACGCAGGCGGAACTTCGGCGCTGGCGAATTCACAGTCGTCTGCCCAAGCAAGGCATCTTCGCCAAAGCGTTCTCTAACAAGACCTTTCGCAAACTCTACTCCCCTGTAAATGGAATCGAGACAAAGCAGCGGCTCTCCTCCGAAGAACGTAATGTTCAAGAACCGCTGCTTTAACGAAAGCGTTCGCTCAAAAGCCAAACGGATGGCCGCCTCCATAATGTCATTCGACATCACCAGACTGCGCGCTTCGTGGCTCACCTTGTAATAGCAGTAGGTGCAGCGAAGGTTACAGCGTTCCGTTAAAGAAAGAACGAGATTCATCAGTCTTTCGGATCGTCTATATAGATGACTTCGGGTTCAGCAACAACACCCGACAACGGCTCCGGTTCAATTTCAATCGGGTCGCCAGGGAAGGGCTCCGGTTCCGCAGAAGAAGAGCTTTCTTCTAAAACGGGCAAGCCTGCGGTAAGTGTCGAATCGATTTCGACCTCATTTGCCGATGAGGACGGCAAAACATCTACCGACGAGGAACTACTTTCAGGATCCAGTTCAACGACTCCGGCTTGCGGAGGAAACGGCGGAATCGAGGAGCTGGAACTTAAATCATGGGACTGGTCGAAAGGAGATCCCGATTCCGGTTCCAAGGTATCCGGCGGGGCAATTTCGCCCGAGGTGATTTCCAAAGTGTCGATACTGTAGCTGCTAGAAGAAACGCCGCTGACAGGGGCGCTGCTAGAATTCGGCTGATACGCACTCGACGAGGAATTGTCAATATCAGGAGGAACAACCCCTGGCGTCATGATCGGTTCCAGGGATGAAGACGATCTTTCCGACGAAGACGACGAATTCAAAGTCGCCTGTTCGGAAGACGAACTTAATGTTTCCCGTTCGGAAGACGCCCCAGTTTCGGGAGGAAGGACTGCGCCACTTGTCGTATTCGTGCCAAGATCACACGCCGAAAGTACAGCCCCCGAAAGGAATGCAGAAACACCTAGCATCGAGGCGAGCTTCTTTTGTGTGGAAACCGACCATTCGCGGTTCCTTTCAACCTTCTTTTTCTGGATATTCATCTTCGTCCTCCGTCTTACATTCAAAATATAGATAAAAAGATCCCCAAAATAATTGCAACACGCAAATAGACAAAATTCCGTGATTTAATGCATTAAAAAATTGCTTTAGAACATGTCTAAAGCATTTTTAAAAATAGCGATTAAAAGCCAACGAGTAATTTGTCTTAGTGCCTAGCGAGGTCCTAATCTATATCTTGAAACGGAAACAAGTTTCCGACAAGATATGATTACGACATCCTTCGACGAACAATGGGCAAAGCCCATTTCCCGCGCTAAAAGCGCGGAGTCTCAGTAACAAAAAACCGCGACCGAAGGCGTACAAATCGTACGTCGAGAGTCGCGGTGATGCCGTATCGCGACGGCAATAAGGCAAATTAAACCTTGAGTTCGCCGGCGTCGATGGAATCCCACGCAGGGATCGCTTCAATAGCCGGGCGGACTTCTTCGGTAACAAACTTCACGACCTGTCCCGGAGCGCGACCCACGAACTTGCGGAGATCAAGGATTTCCTTGAGCTTCGCTTCGGTGATGCCGAGCTTTTGGAACTTTTCGTTCTTCAGCACGCGTTCGAGCAAGTCGTTGTCCTTGCCCTGCTCCTTCACGACCTTGCCAGCTTCCATGGACATCACGCGGATTTCTTCGTGGAGTTCCTGACGGTCGCCGCCATTCTTCACGCCTTCCATGATGATGTTTTCGGTAGCCATGAACGGGAGTTCCGCCATGATGCGCTTTTCGATAACCTTCGGGTAAACCACGAGGCCGTTGGTGACGTTTTCGGCGATGATGAGCATGGCATCCATGGCGAGGAACGCTTCCGGAATGGCGAGGCGCTTGTTGGCGCTATCGTCGAGAGTACGTTCGAACCACTGCGTTGCCTGCGTGAAGGCGGTGCTGTTCACCTGGGCCATCACGAAACGAGCGAGGGAGCAAATGCGTTCGCTGCGCATCGGGTTACGCTTGTAAGCCATGGCGCTGGAGCCGATCTGAGTCTTTTCGAACGGTTCTTCCACTTCCTTCACGCCCTGCATGAGGCGCATGTCGGTGGCGAACTTGTGCAAACTCTGAGCGATGGAGCTGAGCACCTGGTTCACGCGGTTGTCCCACTTACGGGTGTAAGTCTGACCGGTGATGGTGAGCACGCGCTTGAAGCCCGCCTTGGCAGTCACGCGGCGGTCGAGTTCCATAATCTTTTCTTCGTCGCCGTTGAACAGGTCCATGAAGCTGGCCTGCGTACCGGTCGTGCCCTTCACGCCGCGGAACGGAAGCACTTCGATGAGGAAGTTCAATTCTTCGAGGTCGATGAGCATGTCCTGGAGCCAGAGGCAAGCGCGCTTACCCACAGTCGTGAGCTGGGCGGCCTGGAAGTGCGTGGCACCGAGCTGGGCCATGTCCTTGTATTCCATCGCAAACTTGGAAAGCTTGTCCATCACGCGGCAAAGACGCTTGCGCACGAGAATCATGGCCTGCTGCATCTGGATGAGGTCGGTGTTGTCGCCCACGAATGCAGACGTTGCACCGAGGTGGATGATGCCCTTGGCCTTCGGGCACTGCACGCCGTAAGCGTAGACGTGGCTCATCACGTCGTGACGGCGGCGCTTTTCTTCTTCTTCGGCGACTTCGAAGTTGATGTCCTTCTCGTGGGCCTTCAGTTCGTCCACCTGCTCCTGCGTAATCGGGAGGCCGAGTTCCATTTCGGATTCGGCGAGGTAAATCCAGAGCCTCCGCCAAGTCTGGAACTTGTACTGCGGGCTGAAGATGAAACTCATTTCCTTGCTGGCGTAACGCTTGATAAGCGGGCTTTCGAACTGATCGCGCATATTTCTATCCTTGTTGAAATTTTACACGAAGAAATTTAGAAAAAAATGGAATACTACTCCAGGTAGAGATCCTTCGACTTCGTTCACTTCGGCCCTTCGGCTGGCTCAGGGACCTTCGTGAACTACGCTCAGGATGACACTCTCCTGACACCTGATACCTGACACCTATTTAAATTCAGGTGCGATTGTCAGAAGCATGTTCACGCCATGCAGCCCATGGAAACCGAACTGCAAGCGGAACAGGTACATATTGGGCATACGGACACGAACGCCAAAGCCCCAGGAGTTGTAAAAATGCTCGAAACTCCATTTGTCAAACTCGGGCGCAAACAGGGCGTATTCGTTGAAAAGGACGCCATCGACAAAGCGGTCCACCGGCCAACGGTATTCCGTACTCAAGGCCATCAGGTGATGCGTTTCCCACTTGCCACTATAACCACGCAGCGGGGTTCTTGCATTCACGGTCGTAAAGGCGTTGTAAGGTGCGCCCCCCTCTTCCACTTCCCAAAGGTCCACCAATCGGTACTGCAAGGCAATCACCCTGCGTTCGAACAAGGTATTGTACACCTGCTCCGGTCGCCAGACACGAACCACCTCGTCCCAAGAGAAATCGGTATAGAAGCGACGGTTTTGACGGGCTTCCTTTACAGACAAAATATAATCTCCCGATTTCCCTAGGTAGAAATAATGCTGAAAGATAATCTCCGTCCTGAAATAGTCATGGTTCTTGCCACCGTCCTCGATGGCCATGCCGTATAAACCGAGCGTATCAAGCCCCATTTCTTCGAAGGTGAGACCATCATATTTACCGACTTTTGCATACGAACCTTTCAGCACCAGACGATTTCCCCGAGACGGCGCATAGGCATAATCCAGGTTGTCGAAAACAATGTACACCCCCACCGGCCATTCCCAGTGATGCTGGTAAACACCGCGATCGTAAATCGGGAAATCCTGACCGACCAAAATGGAATCGTCCATGTCAGGGAAACTGGACCGAATCGCATCGTAAGACGTCCAAATTTCAGCACTCAGGTATTCCGAATTGAACAGGGGCGCCCCGAGCCTTCCCGTGATCGAAAACGACGAATCGGGCTGGACATAGCTTTTTTGAGTTTCTGGAACCACCACGGAAAAATTGCGGTCAAAGTCGATATCGTAGCGGATTCCGCCAAAGAAACGGGTACCAAAAAGCGCATTCTTGGTATAACGAGCGGTAAAGCCCATATCCCCGTTCACGTAGTACTCCCCTTGCACCACAAGATAATCCTTGTCAAAGGCAATGCCACGGTGACGATAATTGGCACCGACCATCGTTTCGGCACCAGGCTTAAAATTGAAACTCGGATAGATCAAAATCTTATAGTCTTCGCCAATCGAGATAAGCTCCACCGCCTTTTCGACAATTCCGTTTTTCACGGCATAGTCAATAGGCATTGCTATCGGGTAAATGAGCCCGTTCAGCACCGGCTGAATCAAATGTTCAAAAGGCCAAAGTAGAGCCGACGAACGTCCACTTTCCTCACTTCCAGAAGCAGCCGCCTTATCAGCCGATTCTCCACCTTCGGAAGGCTCCGCATACGAGACGTCCACCCCTATCATCAACAGGGTTGCAAGCATCCAAAACAACAGGAATGCGGAATTCCTTTTCAACATACGCCCCCAATATAATTATATTATGGGTATGTTTTCGGTGTTCGCCAAAATAATTCAGAAAATCGCCCATTATCCTAAGGCGATGATCGTCTTTTTTTCGGTTCTAGCCCTCCTGAGCATCTATCCTATCGAAAATCTACGCTGGGAAATCCAACTTCAGGACACCATCAAAGTCCACGAAGTCGAAGCGGACGATCAGGCCATCGAAAACGCTTTTGGCGGACTGGGGAGCCTGACGGTCGTCATCCAGTCCAAAGACAGCCTCCAGAATTTCAAATTCGCCCAGGCGCTCGCCCATAGCATCGAAAAGGACCCGCTGGTTCATTACGCCGAATACACCACGGATCTCGACTTTTTCAGGAAAAACAGGCTTCTGTACGCAAGCGAAAGCGACCTCGACCAGGTCATCATGACTCTCGACAGCGTCAAGGACCTGCACATCAAGAAAAACAACCCGCTTTTCGTGGAACTCGGCGAAAACGAACTGCAACCAGCCGTCGTAAGCGAAAACGAGACCGACAAGCCGATCGAAATCATCGAGCAAATCGAATCCAAGTATTTTCATAACCTGCAGCAGGAATTTTCGAACGCGCAAGGTTCCATCCGCATCGTAGATATCTACCCTGCGACATCGCTTTCGGACCTCAAGGCCAATAGGCAGCTTCTCAACAAAGTGGAACGCTTTGTCGAGGAACACGGGAACGACTTAAACGTCTACTACACCGGCAAGGTTTACGACTCCATCAAGGCAGGAAAAGCGCTTTTACCCGAAGCGAAAGAGGCGGGCGCAATTGCCGCCCTCATTATCCTTGTCCTCATGATCATCAATTTCTACAGGCAGCCGCAGCTGATTCTGGTTTCGGCGGTTCCCCTGGCCCTTCCGACGATTTTCACCCTCGCCTGCGCCTATCTGCTGTTTGGCCGAATCAACCTGTTCACGCTCTCGCTTGGACTTTTGCTGCCGGGGCATGCCTGCCAGGTGATTACGCACGTCTACACGCGCTATTTTCATGAACGCGAAAGAAAGCTGAGTCCCGCCCTTTGCATCGAAAGCGCCCTACTCGGGATTGGCCCGGTAGTTGCGGCATCGTCGCTCATCATGGCAAGTCTTTTTATCGCTATCATCCTAGTACCGCTCCCCGGGCTTCGGGAATTCGGAATCCTCGGCGCTATCGGAAGCTTGCTGAACCTAGTCATCTGCCCGCTCTTGACGACATCGCTTTTGCTCATTCTACAGCGCAAGAAACCCTTCAACATCCAATTTGCCGAAAGGACGCTCTGGCGCCGCAAAAGGTTCTTTACGTTCAAGACCAACTGGCTTATCATTATTTCCATCAGTGTCGTAAGCGCCCTTGCCTGGCTGTACAGCGGAATCAACTTGCGTTTTCTTTACGATTTCAAGCAAACCGAATTACAGCTGGACGAACGCGAAGCCAATGCACTCATTGCAGAAACAGGCTTTTCCACTTACGACCCCATTATCGTGATGCTTCCCGACTCTTCGTACAACGAAGAACTTGTGGAAAATTTCGAGCACCTTAAAAAGAAGGGTCGCCTAAACGACATCGACAAGATTTACACCCAGTACCAGTTCCAGCCGAAGACGAGCATCACCAAGAAGCACCAAATCGAGACCCTGAAAAAACTGATGTCAGATGATGTCCTTGCAAAGGTCTCCCCCGCAGACAGTGCCTCCATTGTCGAGATGCTGGACAACTACGAAAATGACGTCAAGGAATTCGAGCTCACCGAAAACATCCGTCGAAAATTCAGCGACAAGAACGGAAATACGGGGGTTTTCGCCTTTATCATTCCCAAATCCGATCCGAACAATGGACTTACCTGCCGTCACATTGCCGAACAGCTAAAACAAATCGACGGCATCCATAACAAGACCTTCAAGATTTGCGGCACCCCGATTCTACGTGCATCGCTCCTTGACGCCATTCTCCAGAACATCGACAAGTCGATTATCCTTGGAACCATCCTGCTGTGGCTTATCCTCTTGATGTTCTACAACAAGTTAAGCCGGGCATTTTTCACGATGCTTCCGTCGCTGTTTGCCATGAGCTGGGTCACCATTCTGGTCCACCTGCTCGACATCCATATTTCGGCATACAGTTCCATCGCGTTTGTCCTTTTGATTGGCGCAAGCGTAGACGGATCTATTCAGCTGTGGTCTTCGTACTACGAAAAGCAGAATGGAAACGCCTGGACCGTACTCCAGTCGAAACTGATATCCGTCCTTATTGCGCAGGGGGCATCGTTTATCGGAGCCATCGCCATGTTGCTTTCACCGCACCCGGGAATCAAGAGCATGGGCCAGATTGCCTTTATCGGGCTTCTGTGCATATTCGTTTCGCAGTTTATCATTTACCCCTTGACCGCATCGACCTTGGATGCTTACCGAATTTTGAAAAAGGCTAAAGAAAGACATGAAAAATTTATCCACTAGAACCCTGAATATTGCAGCATCTTTGACAGTCGCTATCGACACCTTGGCAAAACAGATGATTGCCGATGGCAAAGACGTTGTAAGCCTCGGTGCAGGCGAACCTGATTTTCCGACACCCGTGCCGATTCAAGATGCTGCAGTGAAGGCGATTCGCGAAGGCAAGACGCGCTACACCGCTCCCGTAGGAATTCTTGAGGTGCGCAAGGCCGTTGCCGAAAAATTGAAGGTGGAAAACGGACTCGATTACAAGCCCGAACAGATCATTATGACAAGTGGCGCCAAGCACGCCGTATTCAACTCACTTGCAGCACTCGTGAACGAAGGTGACGAAGTGATTATTCCGGTCCCTTACTGGGTGACTTACCCGGAACTGGTGAAATGGCTCGGCGGAAAGCCGGTGATTGTGAACACCAAGATTGAAGACGGATTCAAGATCAAGCCCGAAGCATTGAAAGCGGCAATTACCGCCAACACCAAGGCGATTCTTCTGAACAACCCCTGCAACCCGACGGGTGCCGTCTACAGCAAGGCAGAACTCGAAGCCCTTTCGAAGGTGATTGTCGAAAGCGACATCTACTGCATTTCGGACGAAGTGTACGAATACTTCACCTACGACACGGAATTCTGCTCCGCAGCAGCACTCCCCGGCATGGCAGAACGCACCATCGTGATTAACGGATTTTCGAAATCGCACTGCATGACCGGCTGGCGCATCGGCTACGACGCCGCCCCGGCAGAAATCGCAAAGATTATCGGTAAAATTCAGGGACAGGCCACGCACCACCCGAGCAACGTGGCGCAATATGCCGCCCTCGGAGCCTTGCAGATGGACAAGAGCAATGTTCACGCGATGCAGGCCGCTTTCCGCAAGCGCCGCGACTACATGCTGAAGCGTACCGCAGAAATTTTGCCGGAACCGTGCCACGCCCCCGAAGGAGCGTTCTACCTGTTCGCCCCGGTCAAGAGTTTTTACGGCAAGAAGACCCCCGAAGGAAAAACCATCGGAGGCTCCATCGAACTCTGCGAATACCTGTTGCAGTCCCAGGGACTTGCCATTGTGCCGGGAGCCGCCTTCGGTGACGACAGCTGCGTTCGTTTTTCCTACGCCGCAAGCGACGAAACCCTGCAGAAAGCATGCGACAGGTTCATCAAAGGACTTGGCGAACTGAAATAATGCAGTCTTTCAGAATCATCACTCCGCAAGCAGGCGAACGTTTTACAATCGGTCGCAAGCCAGGTAACAGTCTGGTGCTTGACAACCTGATGGTTTCTCGCGAGCATGCGGTTCTCGAGAACATCGACGGAAGGTGGTTCCTAAAGAATCTTACCCAGAATAGCGTCACCCAAATCAACGGAAACGACATCGATTTTCAGGCAATCGAAGATGGCGACGTCATCTTGATTGGCCCGCTTCAGCTACGGGCGACTTTAAAAGGTTCCAGGTTGCAGTTGCTGTTGATGGAATCGGTGGAACGCGATATCGTCCAGACGATTCCCCTGGAAAACAAATGGCTTAGCCTTGATGACCTACACATGGACCTGCCCGACGAAACGGTTGCACGTCGAGTAGAGAAAATCGGCAAGGAAATTGCACAAATCAGGTTCCGCGACAAAGTAGTCGATACGCACCGGAAATCCGCAAAGATCCTGGAAATCGAAAACGGGAAATCCATCCGATTGCCCGGATGCATGCTCAAGTTCGAAAACGGGGAACTCACCTGCAAGAATCTCCCCCTCGGATTCGATGTGCAAGTCAGAAATCTCGATGTTTTCGCCGGTAAAAAGAAACTTCTGAACGAAGTCAACTTTTCGCTTCCGGCAGGCGAAATTCTCGCCATTATCGGACGCTCCGGACAGGGTAAGTCTACGCTTCTCCGATTGTTGCAGGGAATCCACCGCAGCGGTGAAAATTCCGAAGTCCGCATCGGTTCGCTCGACTACCGAAACGCGGAAATTCGCAAACATATCGCGTTTCTGGAACAGGAACCGGAACTGAGGAGCGACCTCACCGTAAGAGAAACGCTTCTGGACGGTGCAAGAAGCTGCATTAGCAAGAAAGATTTCAAGCGAAAGAGCGCTGCATCGGAGGATTCGACTCCGGTCGCCGCATCGATCGTTGAACGGCGGCTCGAAAAGTTCGGAGAACTTTTCGGGCTGAGCGAACGTATGGAAAGCCCGATAAAGACGCTCAGCGGCGGCGAATGCCGCCGAGCCGCCCTCGCCCGCGAACTCATGGGGAATCCAGGGCTTATCGTCCTCGACGAACCGCTTTCGGGACTTGACCCCTACAATTCGAAGATTCTCTGTACGCACCTCAAGCAGCTCGCGTTTCTCGGCCATACAGTTATCCTTACCACCCACAGCTACGAAGCACTCGAAGTTGCGGACAAGGTTCTCGTTCTGCACCAGGGGCAACAGGCTTTCTACGGAACCCCCGAAGATAGTTTCCGCTACTTTGAAAGCAAAGACCCCGAAAAGATTCTTTCGAACCTGAACGACGATACGGCAACGCAGTGGAAAAGGCTTCTGGAAAAGCGTACGCTCTCGACAAGCAAAATCCCGGCCGTCTCCGAGCAGGCGCCCTGCTATTTTCCAAAAACGGACCTTCCGCCCGTCTTGTTCTACAAGATGACGCTTACCGCCAAGCAATGGTTCCGCGACAAGGGAAAATTCCTCACGCTCCTTTTGCAGCCCATCGTTATCGGTTTTCTTTTTTCGCAGATTTTTTCGGAGCTTTCGTCCCTCTGGATAGTTTCCTTTGCTCTCATCCTATGCGCCAACTGGCTCGCCCTCTCGCTTTCCGTCCGTGAAATTGTGCAGGAAAAAGAAATCCTAAAAACGGAATTCCGCAAAGGAATCCCCGTTCTTTCGACCCTTGCCGCTAAAGCGATATTTCCTACCCTGATTGCCTTTTTGCAAACCCTCGTTGTCTATGCGTTTATCCAGTTCAGGATAGGGGCCCATATACCGCTTCCGCTACTCCTTGCCTCGATTGCCGCCATGGTGATTCCCCCCATTGCCGTAGGACTTACCGCAAGCACCTTCGCCAAGAACCAGGGGCAGGCAAACGCGATGCTTCCGCTGATCATTATTCCGCAGGTCGCCCTCGCCGGGGCCTTGGTCCCCTTGGACCAGATGCTCCCTGTTGGACGCGCCATTTCTTACGTTATTTGGTCCCGTTACAACCAAACAAACCTTCTGAATCTTCTTTTAGAGAGAAACGACCCCATCATCAACATCGTTTCGGCTCTCGGCATCACATTATGTTTTTATATTGTGATTGCGATAAAACTAAACTGTTCCAAGAAAGCTAAATAGTTCCAATGATTGCACCTCAAAAACACGAAACTTTTCCACGCCCATTCAACGAAAACTACGACCTGCTGGGAACCCTCGGCAAAGGAGGAATGGGCAACGTTTACAAGGCTTTGGACAAACGACTAAAGCGCGAGGTGGCATTCAAGATTCTGGACGCCTCATCCGATGAAGAAGCGATCAAGCGTTTCTACATGGAAGCGCAGGCAATGAAGGAACTGGACCACCAGAATATCGTTCACGTGTTTGACTTTGGTCAGCAGAACAACCAGCTCTTTATCGCCATGACCTACGTCGAGGGAACAAACCTCGCCGACATTCTGCACAACAAGGAACAGCTTTCGTTCGAAGCGATCGAAGTCATTATCCGCCAAATTGCACGCGGACTTCTTTACGCCCATGGAAAAGGAATTGTCCACCGCGACGTAAAGCCCTCGAACATCATGCTCACCCGCGACAACCGCGTGTACATCATGGATTTCGGCATTTCCTACATCCAGGAAATGGAAAAGGACCGCCTCACGCGCACGGGCATGACTATGGGAACACCCGAATACATGTCCCCGGAACAGTGTCACGGCGACAACGTGACGATTCAGTCCGACATTTACAGCATGGGCGTCATTCTGTTCGAAATGACCTGTGGACGCCTCCCCTTCGAAGGGAACCGCCCTGTAGAAATCGCACTCAAGCACGTCCAGGAACAGCCCCCCGCCCCTGAACTTTTCCGCAAGGATATGCCTGCGGGCCTTTCTCAGCTGATTCTCAAATGCCTCAAGAAAAAGCTGAACGAACGTTTCCACGACATGCAGGAATTTTTGGATGCCTGCGACCAGGTTTTCCCTGCCGACGGAGCACGGGGCCAGCGCCCCACCATGGGCCACACGCCGCTTCGCCGCCACACGGCCTCTATCACCGAGATGGCAAGCAAGATTTCACCGCGCGCTCGTATGCTCCAGAAAAAGCTCACGGCGCTTGCGATATTCATTTTCCCGCTCATCATCATGCTCCTCATTCTCCTGATGCTCACGCATAAGCCCGAAAGCACGCTCCGCGAACTGGAATGGAGCGAAGCCCTCGGAAACTACGAGACCAAGGCGCTTGAAGTCGACGAATCGAACGGATACCCGCTTTCTAACTTGAGCGACGGAAACCTCACCACGGCATGGCTCTACACGATGCCGCAAAAGCCGCAGAATCCGGTACTCACCCTGTACTTTGACGGAAACGCCATCGTGACGCATTTCGGAATCGCAATTGGCTACCAGAAATCTGTCGACGATGCCTTCGGGGATCGTTTCCGCATTTTCAAGAAGCCGCGCACCATCACGCTCGAAACCAAGGACGGGTTCAAGCAACGCGTAAAGCTCGAAAACATCCGCGGAATGCAGTACCCGAACATTCAGGCCATCGAAACGACTGAACTCAAGATTTACCTGGACGATGTATTCGATGGTGAAAACGAGGACTTCGCTGTTTCAGAAATCCGCTTGCTCGGCATGGAATTGCCGTAAAGAAGTTGAAGTGAACAAATCGAACAACAGGCCGAAGGGTAACTTTATCGAGACGCAGGCTGCCGCCTACCTTTGCCGCGAAGGATACGAAATTCTCGCCCGCAACTACGCCTACCAAGGAGGCGAACTCGACATTGTCGCCCGTGACGGAAAGACGGTCGTTTTCGTCGAAGTAAAATCTGTGTGGAACAACCAGCAGGGAAACCCTGCCGCCCGTGTCAACGGAATCAAGCAGAAGAAAATCTGGAAAACGGCCTGCCACTTCCTACATACCCAAAAAGAAAGCGCGCCCCAGGGCTTTGACACGCCTTGCCGTTTCGACGTACTTTCTGCCCGAGTGTACCAGAAACCCCTCCAGTTTACACACATCAGGAACGCCTTCGAAGGCACGCAAGTTATCCCGCAAGCTTAAGTTAGTAGGCCCTTCGGCAGGCTCAGGGACCTTACTCGGTTCCCAAGTCATTTTCGACCGAAGGGAGGGATGACTTTTTTTAGTAACTCAGAACTATTAACTACACTTCCACTTCGTCGAGGAGCACGACGGGAATATCCGTCAAGTCGCGCATAGAGGCGCAGTCGGTCAATATGCAGTCGGCACCGCAAACATAAGCCGTCGCAAGGCGTAAGGATTCTTCAACGCCAAGGTTATTTTTACCGGCAAATTCAGCGGCCTTCACTGCAATTTCCCCGGACACCTCGCAAGACTTCACATTACGGGAATGTTCAAAGAATTCGCGGTACTGCCGTGCAAGAACACCTTCGCCCGAAGCGTAAGCCTTGCGCGAAAGTTCGAACAAAGTCACGTTCGACACCAGTAACGTGACGTTATTTTCGTAGGCATGGTCGAACACCGAAGACACAACCGGATAATAGTCCGGATGCATCTGTAACAGGCGAACGATCGCCCCCGTATCCATAAAAAGAACTCGGGACTTTTCGAGCGCCCTATTCATAGATTTCCATGTAGGCGATATCTTCGCGCATACCGGCACGAACCATCTTGAAACGGTTTGCCTGCGGGTAGAAATACCAGATCATCCATTCGCCCGCCATATCGGTACGCTTGGTCTTGATGGCTATGGGTTTTTCACCGTTAAAGAAATCACGCTTGTGCGGAATCACGTGTTCGAACGGACGATACGTATGCACGTCGCCACCGGCTTCGCGTTCGATAAATCCGTTTCCGTCCTTACTCCAGGTAATAGTCACTACCCCGTTGTCGTCCTTGACCTTTTCGCAACTGTCAAATCCGCTGCCGCACCACAGGTACTTCTTGTACTTGAAGCTCTGCTCGGGCATATTGAAGGTCTCTACGACGCGGCGGTTTCCTTTATATGTAGGATACTCGCCTTCGAGCTTGTAGTCACCGACATTGTATTCGCTACATCCGCGCTGAGCCACCTTGACTTGCCTGTTCACCACCGAAATATCAACCGTACAGCCGTCTTCGGTATAGGTCAAACGGGCATGTCCGTTCGATTCGCGAAGTTCGACGTTACTGGCTTCAAGTTCGGCACGGCCAGTTACAGGGCCGTTCTGGATAGTGAACGAAAAATAGCGCGGATTGGTCGGCGACTTTTTCAAGACAACACTACCGGTGGCAGACGCATACTCACCGCTCAAGTCCATCGCGGCCTGCTGGAAACGGGCAAGGTCGGCACGCTTCACCCAGCCTTCGCCGAGTTTGCACTGGATCGGGACAAACCGGGGCGGTTCCTTCGGTTCAACCTTTTCCCAGGTCACGACACGTCTTTTCTGCATCTTTGTCTTGGGGTTGCCTTTCTTGTCTTTCTTGACGTTGCCCTTTTTGTCTTTAATAACAACCTTTTCCTTGACTACCTGGACTCTTTTTACGGAATCCATCGGAATGGGAAGTTCACGGATCCAGTCCGAAAAGAGAAGGGCCCCCGCCGGCGAAGATTCGTCGATTTGCCCACCAACCTTTTTATAGACGTTCAGCGATTCCTGCGCAAAAGCAAAGCAAGCCGCCATTAAGAACAAAAACGTGAATAGAACTCTTTTTTTCAAAATAAACCTCTCGTTCAAACAAAGTTAGCTTTTTAGCTAAAAATAATTCTAGGAAAAATGACTTATGAAACATTTTTTGCTACAATTTATAGCGTGGAATATATAAAGGAGTTCCTTATATGAAGAAAATGTTTATCGCCTCCTGCATCATGGCTGCAGCCGTATTTGCAGCTCCTGAAGCAGCTCCGGCTCAGGACCAGCCCGCAGCAGCACCCGCCACCGAAGCACAAGCTCCCACCGCAGAACCTGCCGCACAAGCAGCAGCCCCTGAAGCAGCTCCCGCAGCTGAAGCCGCCCCCGCTGAAGAAGCCAAGGCAGAAGCTCCTGCCGAACAGACGGCAGAAGCACAACCCGCCGAAGCTCAGCCTGCAGAAGCCCCCGCAGCCGAAGCCCCGGCCGCAACAGAAGCTGCCGTAGCAGAAGAACCGGCTAAGACCGAAGTCGCAGCCGCAGAAGCTGCTCCCGCAGCTGAAGAAGCCGTTGCAGACCCCGAAAAGAAGCCCGCCAAGAAGAAAAAGCGCAAAAAGAAAAAGATGATCGAACAGGCTGTCATGTCTGTGAACCAGATTGATTTCGACATCAACGCGGATTTCGAACTCGAAGCAGGCAAGGTTCTCTGGACCAGCGAAGACGACAAGATGGGCGACAACCTCGAAGTCTGGAATGGCGAAGCCAACTTTGCCGTTCTCGCCGAAACCGAAAACTTCAAGGGTAAGATCGGCGTAGCCTTCTACCCGGGCGACCTCAAGTCCGACGACGACAATATCGACAAGAAGGTGAAGAAGGAACAGCTCCGTGAAGGTTCTCACAACCACGGTGGCGATTACTTCTCCCTGGACGAAGCATGGGCAATGCAGGGTACCGACCTGTTCACCTTCAAGGTCGGTCGCTGGGACAACACCGACAAGAGTGGTGACTACTTCGGTGGCTACATCGATGGCTACCTGAGCGGATTCCTTTCCACCCAGCCTTCCGAAAACCAGTTGCAATTCGGCTTCACTCCGAGCGACAACATGGAAGCCTACATTTCCTTTATCAGCAAGTCCGAAAACCTGGATAAGGGTGACCTGCGCGCCGCCTTCAACTTCCACGGTCTCGAAGGCATTTCCAGGCTCAAGGTTCAGCTCGCCTACCGCAGCAACCTGTTCGACGCCGTTTACGACAGCGATGCCGACATCAAGCACAACGCATCTTTGAAGGCTAACCTGCCGCTCGTCAACAACACCGTGGATGTTTTTGCCGAAGCCGCCCTTATGGACATGGCCGACGACATGGTGATTCCGGTTACGGGTGGTTTCGCCTTCTACACTCCGGTGGTTGACCGCATCATCCTCGAAGCGGAATACGTTGACGACCGTGAAAACCACAGCGACTTCTGGGGTATGGAAAACAAGCCGAAGCACGTGAAGAACGTTCTGGGCGCCCTCTACCTGGAAAAGGCTTTCACCGACCGCTTCAGCCTGTCCGCCGGTTTCCACAGCTACGGCTGCACCAAGGACTTCATGATCTCGGGTAACCTGGTTGGCCGTATTAATTAGTTCCTAGTTCTTAGTTACTAGGTACTAGTTAAAATTTCTAGGGAATTAGAAAAGTCCCGCGGATTTTATCCGCGGGACTTTTTCATTTAAAATTGCGGCCAGAGGCGACTTGCTATACGCCCTTGCGTTCCAAATCCAGCAAAAGCGACTGCAGGGAGTCTTCGACGCTCGTACGGAAATCGGCCGAACCAAGGCTACAGGACGCAACGACTTCTGCCCCCTTGGTGATACGAATAACAGCAAAACCGCCTTCGATTGTAAAAGAAACACCGAGACCCTTGTTCAAGGCTTTTTCCAAAAGATCACGCATAAAAAACTCCTTTTTAATGCAAAAGTAACTTATACATCTAAATTAGGCTTTTTTTGAGAAAAAAACAAGAACTTTTTTTCTTTTATTTGGTAAAATCTCGTTTTTCGGGATTATATTAAGGGTATGTACGACTTTCACCTTCATTTGGCGCGACTCCCCCAGCCGAAAAAACTGGCAATAACCCTGCAGGACCAGGGTTTGCATTTCAACGCGATTGCCTGCGAACCCTGGGAGTGGGAAGTTTTGCAGAAAATGGATGGCAACCTATTCGAAGGATCCACCCGTAGCTACGGAATTCACCCGATGGTCGCTAGCGACGTTACAGAAGCGGACTGGGAACGCCTCGAATCGCTATTGGACAACTATCCCGAAGCATGCGTCGGCGAATGCGGCCTGGACAAACGCTACGAAGGTTACTCCGACGACAACGGAAAACCGGGGCTTCAGGAACAAGCTTTCCGGCGGCAGGTGGAACTTGCCCGCGACAAGCACCGCGATTTGCACATTCACTGCGTCGGAGACTACTCGCGCATCGTGAAAATTTTGGAAGAATGTGGCTATCCCGGCAAAAAGTCCGTTATCAAGACACGGAAACGCGCCCCGAAAATCCACGTGATTTTCCACCGTTTCGGCGGAGATATTTCTGTCGTGCAAAGCTCCCAGCCGATGAGTCCCATTTTCTCTTTGCATCAGGATTCCTTCCGCAAGAAAGCGACCCTCGACGCGATTCCCCAAATTCCAGCGGAACAGATTCGTTTCGAAACCGACGCAGACGAAACATTCATCGCGACAAACCTGCTCAAGAACGAATCTTCCGATAGAATCGCCCAGGCTCTCAAGGAACAACTTGAAGAAACAATGAAATTAGGCGGTTAGGCACAAGTTCAGCACAAGCCTTTTTACAGCAAAAGAGACGGTCTTGACCGCCTCTTTTTAATTTGACGTTTGTTAAGGGTTAGTCCTTAAGGCAACGAACGGAGTTTCCATTGCTCTTACTGTATAGTCCCTGAATTCCAGCACTGTTCGCCCTTAATTGCCAGTAGCCGCCATAAGTTTCAGATTGCTGACCGAAGCACCAGAATTGAGCATATTGTCCCACAAGATTATATGTGCTAGAGTAAAAACGACCACCGGGAAGGGCTGAAAATCCATAATCGTCCGTAGCATCAGTCCAACTTTCGAAACCTCTCGCCTGCATCGCTGAAGGACTTTCACCCATAACAGAATAAAGCGTTTTCCATTCTTCACCACTGGGCAAATGCCAGCCTTCAGGACAAACTCCACTACTCAAAATAACATTGTAGCAATTCTTACCATAGCCACACTCTTCCTCGGACTTACCATGAGCGGCGGCCCAAGTATAAAGTCTACCATACTTGGCACAGCTATCCGGTTCATTTTTGTAGCAGAAACTGTTTTCAACTTCGTAGTTCAGGTTTTCCGCCATCCAATACTGACCGCCAATCTTAATGGTGTTGTAAACTTGATTGTCACGCGGGTCCGTAATCACGTTCACAGAATCAAACTCCCATCCATCAGATGTGCAAGTATATGATGAGTGTAAGCCCAAAGTGTCAGACGGACTCGACAAATAACTCACGCACCCTTTATTCAAATAAATTTCTAAACTATCCGCATACCGAAGCGTATCCGCATCCCAAACCATTTTTCGTCTTGTAACCGGACCATCAAGAAGCGCACCCTTCTTTGTATTCTTCGGACTCCAACCAAACCGATCCTTTTCCAAATCAGTCGCCTTACGCCACCTAGCACTTTCGGCATCCACACAGATAAAGCGAACTTTTCTGCCTGCACTCGAAGTATCTTTATAAGACTGTGCATAATAGCTCGACCTTGAATTCGTAACCCGTTTTACAGTTCCCTCGGGAGCGCTATCACTGCCACACACGCCAAGGCCAAGTTCCTCGCTCCAGAACCGATGAACAAATTTTTCAAAGTCAGGAACGTCACCGAGTTTCCATTTTTCGACATGACTACGGATCTCAGCCAATTCACCAGCGTCATCCACCGTTGCGGCCCAGTCAGAGATTTCAGCCTTTTTCGAGGCATCATCCCAAGAGCCATCCTCTTCCAAATCGATAGACATTTCCGTCAACAGCACCGAAAGCGCCGTTTCGTTAAAAGAACGTTGCAACAGAATCGAAATGGCAAGGAGTGCCGCATCGGCGTCCGACTTACCAAACACGTTGAGGTCTTCGGATTCCGTCTTGAAGTTGCTTGCATCGATGTGGAACGCCGAAAGAATCTCAGCCTGAGCCTGTCTCTTAGCAGCCCGTACCGTTTTCTTTTCCTTCGTCACCAAGTAATACACGCGGTCCTTTTCAAGGTGTGTCAGCAGGTTAACGTTTGCGGACTTACGCATAAGCATATTGGTGTAGGCCTGCAACTTGATATTCGAATTCGTATTATTGCCAGTCACCTCGTTACGGTAGTTACCTTCCACTTCGATCAGGGCATATTGGCTTACCAGATTACGCGAACTAAACTTGTAGCGTCCATCGTCCTTCTCTATGCGACTGGTAAAAGAGTTTCCCATCTGCTTGAGGGTGCGGCCATCGGAAAGTTCATACAACAGAACCGAGGAGCCCTTCAGGAAAGGCCCCTTCTGCGAATAACCGGAAAGTGAATCCAGCGAAATCGCAATCTTTTCGGAGTCAAGTTCAAGAGAGTCTCCTGCTGTCGTATCGACCGAAGCTCCCCCGACCTTAAAATTCAGCGTCATCGTAGAATTGCCACATTTGATGATGGCAGAAGAGTCCGTCTGATTGACTATCGAGCAACCGACACCATCCTTACCATTCTTTCCGTCTGCACCAGTATCGCCTTGGTCGCCCTTTGCTCCGTCCTTACCAGCGGCACCGTTCAGCACCACGCCGATGCTGTCGCCGTTACAGATAATCTTGAGGCCGCTCTTATCATTGAGTTCCTTGGTGGTGCAACTGAAATCGCCTCCATTCAAGTAAACCGTATCGCCCGCCACAAACACAGTATCCTTCGCGGATTCCTTCGTGGCAAACCACTTGCCGTCTACGCAGACTCGGTCGGCGGATTCGTCTTTGACCCAGACGCGTTCGCCCTGAGTGTCCTTAGTGCATTTGGGGAGGTCTTTAACCGAGGAAACGATTTCTGTGCCGCCGGTTGCCTCCTCTACGATTTTTTCGGTAGTGGTGTTTTCGCCGCAAGCCGTGAGGAAGATGGCAACGAGAAATGCTGCTAGAGATCCTTCGACGCAACGGCCCTTCGGCAGGTTCAGGGACCTATAGTTCCAGGATGACATGGTGGGGAATAAACTTTTTTTCATAAGAAGGCACCTTTTTTCAACTACAATTTAGATTATAACGACAAAAAAATTCAACAAGAAAGGGAGATGCCCGCCTACGCGGGCATGACAATCCGAAAAAAATCAGCTAGAGATCCTTCGACTCCGGGCTTAGCCCTTCGCTCAGGATGAGGCTTTCTGAGTGGGGACCGTCGCGACGGTTGAATCAGCCTTAATCACCGCGAAGGCGCGGAATTCCTTAAGCGCCTTTTCGGCGAGTTCCACGGCATTCCCCTTTCCAAGCTCAATGACGACTTGCAGCGGCGAGCCGCCCATGATTCGCATGGGGAACTGCGTATTGGCGTACATTTCGCTGATGATTCGCGGATCGGGCGGCGGGAATTCCACGAAGGTGGCCGCGAGCATTCCCTTACGCTGCACCAGGCCCTGAATACGGAGCCGCCCCGCCAAGAGCCCGATTTCGGTCACCAAGAGCAACATCTTGGCGGCATCGGGCACAGGCCCGAATCGATCCGCGAGTTCCTGCGCAAGCCCCGTCATCTCGTCGATATGGGTGGCACGAGCAATCCGCTGGTACATCGAAATTCGAGTGAGACCGTCCTGAATGTAGTCTTCGGGGAGGTAAGCGTCTACGCCGAGTTCCACACGGGGCTGAATCGGCTTTTCGGCGGTTCCACCGCGCAGCTGCTCCACCGCTTCGCGCACCAGGCGCACATAAGTTTCAAAGCCGACTTCCGCGATAAAGCCGTGCTGTTCTTGGCCGAGCAAGTTGCCCGCCCCGCGGATTTCCAGGTCGCGCATCGCAAGCTGATAACCGCTACCGAGGTCAGTGAACTGTTCCAGCGCCTTCAAGCGTCGCATCGATTCTGCCGAAATATCATGCTGCGAAGGTATTACCAACAAGGCCTTCGCAAGCACGCTACTGCGGCCCACGCGACCACGCATCTGGTAAAGTTGACTAATACCAAAGTGATGCGCATTCATGATAATAATCGTATTCGCGTTCGGCACGTCAAGCCCCGATTCAATAATACTCGTACTTACGAGAATATCGAACTTGCGGGAAATAAAGGTCTCCATCGCATTTTCGAGTTCGCGATCATTCATCTGTCCGTGAGCAATACCGATATGCGCTTCAGGAACGAGCCGTTCAATATCATCGGCCAACTCGTATATACTTTGAACACGGTCATTCACAACAAACACCTGACCGCCACGGGCGAGTTCGTCTTCAATCGCCTGCTTAATCACCATGTCATCGCGCTTCATGAGCTTGGTTTCGACCGGCAAGCGGTTCATAGGCGGCGTGTTAATCAGTGAAATATCACGGACACCCGTCATGCTCAAATGGAGCGAACGCGGAATCGGAGTCGCGCTCATACTCAGCGTATCGACCGCAAGGCGCATTTCTCGCAACTTTTCCTTCTGTTTCACGCCGAATTTCTGCTCTTCGTCAATGATTAAAAGACCCAAGTCCTTGAACTGATTTTTCTCGGAAAGCAGGCTGTGCGTACCGACAAGAATGTCAATCTTGCCTTCGCTTACCTGCTTGAAAATTTCCTTCTTTTCCTTCGCACTCTTGTAGCGGTTCACGAGAGCGATGTTTGCGCCAAAGCCCGCAAAGCGGTCCATGAAGTTTTCGTAATGCTGCGCCGCCAAAATCGTCGTCGGCACCAAGAGAACCACCTGCTTTTTGTCCACCACGCACTTGAACGCCGCACGCATAGCGACTTCCGTCTTGCCAAAGCCCACATCGCCACAAATCAGGCGATCCATGGGGCGACGCGATTCCATGTCGCGCTTGATATCTTCGGTAGCCTTCACCTGGTCGGGCGTCGGATCATATTCAAAGGCTTCCTCAAAGTCTTTCTGTAACTTACCATCGGGCGAGAAAGCATAGCCTTCCACCAGTTCGCGCTTGGCGTAAAGTTCCACCAGTTCACGCGCAATCTGGATGACCTTTTTCTTGACGCGCTCCTTGAGATTTTCCCAGGCCTTGCCGCCCAGGCGATCGAGCTTCGGAGGATTCTCCTGCGTATCGAGGCGTTCAATCTTCTGCAAGTCCGCCACGGGGAACTTGAGCTTGTCACCGCCCGCATATTCGAGCAGGGCACAGTCCACCATGCCCCCGTTCACGTTCACGCGCACAAGCCCCAGATACCGGCCCACGCCGTGGTCTTCGTGCGAAACAAAATCGCCGCGGTTCAGCGATTCAATCATCAGGGCGCTCGAAACGGAGCCAGCGATTTTGCGTTTGCGAGTCTTGTTCGAATGGCGATTGAAAATTCGGGTCTCGGTCAGGAAGGCGATTCCGTCGTCTTCGAGCCAAAAACCTTCGGACATGTTGCCGACTATGTAATCTTCGACCGGGAGACCTTCGAGCATCTGCTTGATACGCCCCAGCGCACCAGCCGTAGGCGCCACCACGTAAACGGTTCCGCCTCGGGCTGCAAATTCCTCGATTTCCTTGGCGACAGCTTCGGTCCCATTCGACGAGAAATCCTGCGGTTTGCAATTCAGCTCGTGACTGTTGCCGTCATTGAGCTGCACACGGGAAACATCCATCGAGGTGCGGCCTACAAACTGGCGCGAAAGTTCGCCCATCTTGAACCAGGTATGCGCCGGGTCCACCGCCTCGGTATCGACTTCGCGAACTTCCCTGAAGGTATTTTCACAGTTCAAATAATACTTCGCCGCATTCTCCGACAACAGCGAAAGTTCCTCAAACACCAGCGAGGCATTCGGCAAGTAATCGAGCAGGCTAGAATTCAGCGACTGGTAATGCCCACGATGCCACCAGAGCCCCGAAAGGTCACCGTTGTAACATGCAGCCTCGTGTTCCTTGACCGTAAACTCGCCCATCGGGAAAAGCTTCACCGACTTCATGGTCTCTACGGAACGCTGCGAGAAAATGTCGAAGCTACGGATCGATTCAATCTCATCGCCAAAGAATTCGATACGAATCGGATGCGGATACAGCAGGCAGTTCACATCTACGATGCAACCGCGAATGGAAAACTCCCCCACGCCCGAAACCACGGGCTGTTCTACGAATCCGTGATCCAAAAACCAGGGGCGTAACGAAGACGGTTCCGCAACGCCGCCCACCTTGAGTTCAAGGCAATCCTTCATCACCGTATGCGGAGCCGGAAGCCGCATCAAGAAAGAATCGAGCGGACAAACCGTTACAAAAGGACTTTCACTCTCTATATCGCGGAAAAACTTGAGGCGCTCTTCGACAACGCCTTCGAAAGGCACCTTCTTTTCGTAAGGTTTCAAGCCAATCGACGGGAAAAAGCGGACAAACTCTTCGCCCAGGAATCCTTCCAGATTTTCGACCCAGTTCTCAGCGCTCTTGTAATCCTTAGCCACCACCAGAATCGGATTCGGCTTTTTAAGGAATCGGGAGGCCACCATCATGGCAGCCGCCGGAACCGTCGCCCCGTTTACATGAATCGCGCCCCCCTCGGCCTTGCTGAAGAGGTTGAGCGTTTCGCTACGGGCAAAAGTGATAAATTCTGATAGGGATTCCATCTCTAAGTAAAAGATAGAAAAAAAATAGAGTGTTTTTGTAAAATAATGAATTTTTGTGCAGTGAACCTATTGACAATTGCCCAATTGAGCATTATATTTGTATATGGAATTTACAAAAGCGAGGTTCATTATGGACAACAACATCAAGCGCAAGGAACTCACCACACGCCAAGAAGAAATCCTGGAATACATCAAGAAGTATTCCAAGGAAAACCGTATGCCGCCCACCGTTCGCGAAATCGGCAACCATTTCGAGATTTCTTCGACCAACGGAGTCCGTTCGATTCTCGCCGCCCTCATCAAGAAAGGCTACATCAACCGTTCCCCGAGACTTAGCCGCGGTATCGAAGTCATCAGCAACGGTCAAGAAGACAACCAGGCCGAACAACCGAGCAACACCATTGAAGTGCCCATCGTTGGCCGCGTCGCTGCAGGTACCCCGATCCTCGCTGTCCAGAACCTCGAAGGTACGGTCACCATCGACCGCGATTTCCTCGCCTGCCGCTCCGACGTATTTGCGCTCCGCGTCAAGGGCGACTCCATGATTAACGCCGGCATTTTCGACGGCGACCTCATCTTCGCACGCCAGCAAAAGACCGCCGAACGCGGAGAAATCATCGTGGCCCAGGTCGACAACGAGGCAACCGTCAAGTATTACCATCCGCTTGCCGACCACGTAGAACTGCGTCCGGCAAACCCGCGCTACCGTCCGATTATCGTCAAGAAAGACAAGGACTTCACCATTGCCGGAAAGCTCATCGGCGTGATGCGCAAGGTGAACTAAGTTCACTCGTTCCCAGCTCTGCGCGGGACATCGATCTTAAAAAGAAAACCGCCCCAGGTTTTGAGCCTGGAGCGGATTTTTAATTTTTTCCGCGATTCACGCCTTGTACGCGCAGTCGAGCTATTTACGTGCGACGCGGCAATTTCTTGCCGAGATTTATTCGCCCATTTCGGCGAGATCTTCTTCGGCTTCCTTCAGGTCGTCGGCGTCCGGTCCGATAAAGTCTTCATCTTCTTCGTCCAGGGAGTCACCGTCCATGGAACCCAGCTGGTATTCCACCTTACGAGCTTCCTTGGACTGGCCGAGCTTCAGGATCGTGGCACATTCTTCGCAGAAACCAAGGTGCTTATCGACCCAGAATTCCGGAGAGACCAGATTGCGGTTGCAGCGGGTGCACATCTGCGTTGCAGCTTCGCGTTCGAAAATGCGGTTCTGTTCTTCGAGTTCCTTAAGGATACGCTCGGTCAATTCTTCCTGCGTTTCTTCGGCCAAGGAAGCCTTGTGGCGAATAGAAGACGTCGGCTTGACATCAACCTTGACGTCGCTCGACATTTTCTTCTTGTTGGAACGGTCTTCGGCTTCGTCCACCTTGGTGAACATGATGGTTTTCGAAAGCCTCTTCACGCCCTGGAGCAATACGGCATAATCGTAGTCTGCGCCCTTGCCCCTCTTTTCGGGACTAGGCTTTTCGACAGGAGGTTCCGGCTGCGGTTCCGGAGCAGCCTTTACAGGTTCCTGCTTCACCGGTTCCTTAACAGGTTCCTTTACCGGCTTCTTTTCTTCCTTGTCTTCTTTCACCGGAGACTTCGTCGTGTTCTTTACCGAAGTCTTTTTCGGATCATCCTTCGTCACCTTTTTCGTATCCGAAGAGGCCTTGTCCACGGTCGGCTTTTTCGTGTCGTTCTTGGCGGACTTCGTTTCGCCCTTTCCCGTCGTCGGCTTTGCAGAAACCTTCGTTTCAGTCTTGTTCGACTTCGGTTCGGACTTTACGGCCTTCGTTTCCTTAACGGACTTTGAATCCTTCGTAGATTTAGAAGCAGCCTTAGTTTCTGCAGCAGGCTTTGCAGCAGACTTGGTTGTCTTGGATGCAGTAGGCTTTGCTGCCGTTTTGGGGGAGGAAGCCTTTGCAGCCGCAGCGGTTGCTGCGGTTTTCTTGGCCGAAGCCTTAGCCTCTGCCGGTTTTGCAGCCGTCTTTTTGGCGGTAGACTTCGTTTCCTTAGATGCGACTTTCTTAGAACTCATAGGTTACTTCTTTTCCACAATAGAGATGTTGATAATAGGATCGTTCGGTTCAACACGGCACACAACGTCTTGCCCTTCGATAACTTTACCGAACACAGTATGCTTGCCGTCCAGGTGATGCTGGGGCGTCTGCGTAATAAAGAACTGCGAACCGTTCGTATTCGGGCCACGGTTGGCCATCGAAATCACACCGGCCTCATGCGTAAGTTTCGAAATTTCGTCGTCAATCGTGTAGCCGGGCCCGCCCCTGCCAGTCCCTTCGGGATCGCCGCCCTGGATCATGAAACCAGGAATCACGCGATGGAACAAAAGGCCATTATAGAAGCCCTTATTTGCAAGGTCCACAAAATTGGCGACCGTATTGGGTGCGGCCTTGAAATCCAGGTCAACGACGATTTTACCTTCGTGCGTTTCGATGATAGCCTGGATTTCCTTGATTTCGGAATAGTCCTTTTCGAAGACCTTGCCCTCGGCAAAACCGAAGCAGAAGAAACCGGATGCGAGAGCGACAACAATGGCAATAAAGAACAATGGACGAAAACGGAAATTTTTCATAACAACCATAACTGATGGTGCACATCTTTGTTTTATATCGTTAATATAGCTTTTTTTGTCAAAGCCTATTCGCGCATTTTCTATATTTAGCCCGAAAAATAGCAGTATTCACCCGATAATTCTATCGCACCTATGCCGCAAAACGACAATATCAGAAATTTCAGCATTATCGCCCACATTGACCACGGTAAATCGACTCTTGCCGACCGCATGATTGAACTGACCAAAACCGTCGCCAAGAACGAAATGACAAACCAGCTCCTGGACGACATGGACCTTGAACGCGAACGCGGTATCACCATCAAGGCGCACGCCATCCGCATGGTTTACGAAAAGGACGGCAAGGAATATATCCTGAATATGATCGACACGCCGGGGCACGTGGACTTCACCTACGAAGTCAGCCGTTCATTGGCCGCTTGCGAAGGCGCGATTCTGGTGGTGGATGCCAGCCAGGGCATCGAAGCCCAGACGCTTTCGAACCTCTACCTCGCGCTCGAAAACGACTTGGAAATTATTCCGGTGCTCAACAAGGTGGACCTGCCGGGTGCACAGCCCGACCATGTGGCACAGCTCGTAGGCGACCTGCTCGGTTACGACCCGGAAAAGATTCCGCGCATTTCGGCAAAGACCGGCCTGAACGTAGACCAGGTGCTCGACAAGATTGTCGACGAAATCCCCGCCCCCAAGGGCGACAGCGGAAATCCGCTCAAGGCGTTGATTTTTGACTCCGTGTACGATTCCTACCGCGGCGTGATCAACTATATCCGCGTAGTAGAAGGCTCTATCCGCGCCGGCATGAAAATCAAGATGATGAAGACCGGCGCCGAATACATGGTGACCGAAGTCGGCACCTTCAGCATGCGCCGCGACCCGCGCAACGAACTCACCGAAGGCATGGTGGGCTATGTACTTGCAAACGTGAAGACGATTAGCGACGTGAAAATCGGCGATACACTCACCGATTCAGCGAACCCCGCCACCGAGCCGCTCCCGGGCTACAAGGATATTTTGCCGATGATCTATTCCGGCATCTACCCCATCAACCCGGAAGACTACAAGGACTTGCGCGAGGCCTTGGAAAAGCTCCGCCTGAACGATTCCGCCTTGAGCTGGGAACCGGAAACCT
Organism: uncultured Fibrobacter sp.; assembly: GCF_947166265.1. NCBI lineage: Bacteria > Pseudomonadati > Fibrobacterota > Fibrobacteria > Fibrobacterales > Fibrobacteraceae > Fibrobacter > uncultured Fibrobacter sp. The sequence continues at coordinate 124,391 of NZ_CAMVDO010000004.1, forward strand.
CCGAAGCGCTCGGCTTTGGATTCCGCACAGGGTTCCTCGGACTCTTGCACATGGAAATCGTGCAGGAACGCCTCGACCGCGAATTCAACGTCGACATCATCACAACCGTACCGAACGTGGAATACCACGTGTACATGAGCGACGGCACGATGGTGAAAATCGAAAGCCCCTCGAAGCTCCCGGACGCAAGCCGTTACGACCACATCGAAGAACCTTACGTGAAGGCGCAGATCTTTACGCCCAAGGAATACGTGGGTGCGCTCATGACGCTCTGCGAAGAAAAGCGCGGCGAATTCGAGACCATGGAATACCTCGACGAAGAAAAGGTGATTCTCAAGTACAACCTGCCGCTCGCCGAAATCATGTTCGACTTCTACGACCGTCTGAAGTCGGTCAGCCGCGGCTACGCTGGCCTCGACTACGCCCCGAGCGAATACAGGCGCAACAACTTGGTGAAGCTCGACATCCTACTGAACGGCGACCCGGTGGACGCCTTCTCGGTGATTATCCACAAGGACAAGGCGCACACCTACGCGAACGCCATCTGCGTAAAGCTCAAGGATCTGATTCCGCGCCAGCAGTTCGACGTGGCTATCCAGGGTGCCATTGGCGGAAAGATTATCAGCCGTTCTACGGTGAAGGCCGTGCGTAAGGATGTGCTTGCCAAGTGCTACGGCGGCGATATTACCCGTAAGCGCAAGCTCCTTGAAAAGCAGAAAGAAGGTAAGAAGCGCATGAAGAGCATCGGCTCCGTGGAAGTGCCGCAGAAGGCGTTCCTCGCCGTGCTTTCGCTTTCGGACAATTCCACGAGCAACGGAGACTAAGGCGAATGTCAGGACTTTCAAGAAAGGTAAAAAGGCTTCAGCGGAAAAATTCGCAGAGCCATATCTTTCTGTTGTCCCTGATGCTTCTGTTTGCGGCAGGCATTGCGCTCGCCACTCGCCTGTACGCCATCGCTCCGGTGAAGATTATGGATGCTTCCATGACGCCAAAGTTCAAGGAACATTCTATTCACTGGATGTGCAAACTGCCCCAGTGCCAATCTGGAATCAAGGAACAAGAAATCGTCTGGCTCACGCTCAAAAGCGGCGAAACCATGGTCCGCAAGGTACTCGCCATGCCGGGCGATTCTATCGAAATTTCGGACAAGGGAATCGTCCGTACCCCCTACCGCAATTTCAAGTGGAAAGACGAGGACGCCTTTATCCAAAGCAAAAAAATCTACATTCCCAAAGCGGGAGACACCCTTTATTTTGACAAATTAAATGACATCGAACAAGATTACGCTATCGCCTACCTGCATACGCACGGTCACAAGATTGCAGTAAAGTCGAGCCTGTGGCAAGGGGACCGCGAAATCAACATCGACCGCGTGGGTGCCACCAAGATCGCTAACCGTCAGGTAAGCCTCAAGGAAGTCGACTTTTTGCCGTGGCAGGACCGCTACCTGATTGAACTGCAGATTCGTCAAAGCGAACCCGGCAACGCCCCCATCACAATCAAAAGGGAACTGTTCCGCCTTAAGCCCGATCAAATCGAGCTTACTCCGCCGCCACCCTTAGATACAAACGAGGCAGAAACGGCGGCCTCCGATTCTGCAACTAAAGCGCCTGCCAAAACTGTTAAAGTCCCTAAAGACTCAACCGTCAAGGATACTGTTGCCGCCAAGGATACAGCAGCAAACGTAGCCAAAAAGGTTACCGAACCGAAACCCGAAAAATTCCTCGAAGAACCGCTCAACAAGATTGTGATTGACAAGGACTGTTTCTACGTTATCTGCCTCAAGGGTTCGAACTGCCCCGATTCCCGCGAATTCGGATACTTTACGCAGGACGATTTCATCGGGCGTTACTTGGAATGGCCGGACCGCATTAAGGACAAGGTTGTAGTTCCCGCAAAGAAATTCCTCGACAAGGCCGTCGACTTCGCCCTTTCGCTCCTTGCAACGGAAGAAGAAAGCCCTGAAGCTAATTAAAAATGAGGCTGTCTCCTGGAGCACAGCGACGGGATCCAGAAGGGCATTCTATAATGGATCTTCCCCATTCGGGGATCATGCGCACTAAGGCAACAAAAGCATATAAGGCGAACGCCGCGACAGAATGTTTACATTCTGGCATGGTTGAGCCGAAATTGCGGACGCCAAAGGCGTCCACTTGCCAAGTGCTGTCCGACCTCCCTTCGGTCGAGGACGACTCTAGTAAAAAAAGAGCTGTAAGTTTCATCTTACAGCTCTTTTTTTGTACAGGCCTCGTCGCACAAATCGGCGGCGAAGCCGTGATTATATACCTATAATCTGATACCAGGAACTTAGTCCAGCGAGTGAACCAGCAGACCGTCGCGGAGCTTGGGTTCAAACCAGGTGCTCTTCGGCGGCATGATTTCGCCAGCATCGGCGATGTTCATCAGCTGATCGAGAGTCGTCGGGTACATGGCAAAGGCGCAGGCGCATTCACCGCTGTCAACGCGCTTCACGAGTTCGCCGAGACCGCGAATGCCACCGACGAAGTCGATACGCTTGGAAGTACGCGGGTCGTCGATGTCGAAGAGCGGCTTCAAGATAAGCTTCTGGAGGAGAGCCACATCGAGGCTATCCACCGGGCCCAAGTTCTGGAGATATTCTGCCTTGAACGTGCAAGCGTACCACTTGCCGCCCATGTAGAAATTCACCTGGTTCTGCTTAGCGGGGCTCTGCATCTTGTCGAGAGCCACGATGTCGAACACCTTCTTCATTTCGTCCATGAGCTGTTCCGGAGTACGGCCATTCAGGTCCTTGAGTACGCGGTTGTAGTCAAGAATCTTGAGCTGGGTGCTCGGGAAAAGGATGGCGAGGTAACGGTTGTATTCTTCGTCACCGGTGTTGTTCGGGTTCTGTTCAGCGCGGAAGCTTGCGGCGCGAGCACCGGCAGCACTGCGGTGGTGACCGTCGGCGATGTAGCTCACCGGAACGGCTTCGAAAGACTTGCGGATGGCTTCGATTTCAGCGTCATCGTCAATCACCCAAACCGTGTGGCCAAAGCCGTCGCCCTTGCTTACAAAGTCATAGACGGGCTTACGCTTGGTAACGGCACCAAACACGTCAAACTGACCCTGATCGCGGTAGGTCAGGAACACCGGACCGGTGTTAGCGTTGGTGGCAAGCACATGGCGGAGTCTGTCTTCTTCCTTGTCGGCGCGGGTCAGTTCGTGCTTCTTGATAATGCCGTTGAAGTAGTCGGCAGCGGGCACGCAGCAAACGAGACCGTACTGTTCGCGACCGTTCATGGTCTGGCGATAAACGTAGAGGCAAGGCTTCTTGTCGTAAGCGATCACGCCGTCGGCAATCATCTTGTCGAGGTTTTCGCGGGCATGAGCGTACACCTTCGGGTCGTATGCATCGAGTTCATCGGGCAATTCCAGCTCGGCGCGGGTCACGCGCAGATAGGAATGAGGAAGCCCTTCGGCCATGGCCTTAGCTTCGGCGCGGTTCATCACGTCGTACGGGAGGGCAGAAATCGTTTCGGCTTCGGCCGGGTTCACCGGGCGCAAGGCCTTGAACGGATAGATGTGCATCATAGGGTGTTTTCCTTTGTGTGCTTCTTTAATTAAAGCTTCGTCTTCAGCAATCAAGCTCTGGATGTAGCCGGTTTTCGCCTCCATCCACTTTTTCTTGCGATAATTTACAATAAAATAGGCCAGGAAAAAAAAGATTGCACCGCCAATGGCAGCCACAATCGTAATTCCCACCATAAAAGCCGCCAAGTGCCCAGCGGCATCGTGCCACAAGTGCGAAACCAAGGAGAAGCAGTTCTTAAAAGAAAGCCCCTCAAATTCCTCAAGAAAATCAAAATTGATTTTTTCGGGATTCAACAGCCAGCAACCGATGGCATATCCTGACGGGTAAAAGAAACCGAACTGAGTGAGCGGGTTCGCCACGAAAGAGGCCACAATCCCCGGCACCTTCGGGAGTCTGAACAAGGCGCAGAACGCAACCGTCAGAATAATAGCTACACCAATAGTCGGCCAAATGCCAATAAACACGCCCGCCGCCACGGACCATGCCACCTTGAGCGCATCCTGACGCTTGGGGAACATGCGGTTATAATATATACGACTGAGTCTCTTGTACTTAGACTCCGAGCGGTCAATAGGTTTATGTTTGAATCGAATCATTTCGCGCCCAAATGTAGCAAAGTTTACAAAGCAAATGATGGGTGACGAGATAAAAACGGTCAATCAGAGTCCTTGACGCATCGGACGGAATTATTATTTGTTTTATAAACAGCATACGGATTAATTCCAAACCAGTCTGTATCCATTATCACATAGCTAGCGTAGTATTCCGGTGAGCATGTGAAATCGAAACTAGAACTATAATCAAAATCAGAATATTTTTTTGTCAATTCCGAAGCAGCCCAAAAAACAATAGAAAAAAATTGATTTTCTCCTTGATTATAAGCAGGATGATTCTTCAAATATTCTTCGACATTATTAGGAATCGCAGAAAAGCCGTAATCATCCGTTGAACCAGTCCAGTGGAGGTTGCCCTTTAGCTCTAGGGATATGGCAGAACCGCCTACAGCATCGTACAATGCCTGCCATTCCAGCGAATCCGGCAAATGCCAACCCTTCGGACAAACCCCACGAACAGGGTAAACCGGTGTGCAAGTTTTACCATTTCCACATCCTTCTCCATTTGTTGAATATATGCCGGCGCTATCCATTGCCGCACCCCATTGGTAAAAACGACCGTACCTCGAGCAATCTTCGTTATTTTGAAGACTATATGTTCTTAAATCAGCTATATCATCATCTTTTTCAAAATTACAAACATTACCATAAGAAACACCATCCACCTTATAATCAAAATTCAAGTTTTCGGCCATCCAGGTTTGGGTCCCAATTTTGATGGTATAATACTTTTTCCCATCGCGGTCATCGGTCAAAGTCCCAAATTTTGATTCATCTCTTTGAATAGAAACTTCCGGCGAAATCACGCCTTCAGATTCACACAGGTACCCATATTCCCCAAACTCCGACTCAGCCACTTTTGTTACAAACTTCCCCTTGTTGTATGACGTACATCCCAAACCAAATTCAATTTCAGTACTATTTGCATACCTTAAAGTATCAGCGTCCCAGACCATTTTCTCTCCCGTAACAGGTCCGTTCAACAAAGAACCATCCTTTGTATTTTTCGGTTTCCAGCCGTATCTATCTTTTTCAATATTAGTTGCAAAACGCCACCTGGCACTGTCGGCATCCACGCAGATAAAACGGATTTTACCATCAACACTTTTACCACCAACACGTGTCGTATCGGTATAACTCTTTGCGTAATATCTCGAATTTGCATTCGTCACATGCTTGACCATTCCAACGGGGACACTGTCGCTGCCACACACACCGAGCCCCAATTCAATGCCATAGAATTGTCTAACATACTTTTCAAAAGCAGGGACATTGCCACCGCCAAGTCCCCAACCGGTCACATAGCTACGGATTCGCGCCAGCATTCCATCCGCCGAAATATTCCAGTCGGCAATTGCCGCCTTGGTTGCAGCAGCAGAGTCTTCATTCCACAGGCCATCCTTCTCCATGTCGCTCGAAATTTCCGTCAATAGCACTGAAAGCGCGGTCTCGTCGTCAGCCCCCTGCAAAAGAATCGATATCGCAAGTAGCGCGGCATCCGCATCGGTCTTGCCGAACACGTCCAAGTCCTCGGATTCACTCTTGAAGCCCGACGCGTCGATATGGAACTGCTTGAAGATTTCCGCCTGCGCCTGTTTCTTTGCCGCACGGACAGTCATCCCCTTCTTTGTCACCAGGTAGAACACGCGGTCCTTTTCCAGATGCGTAAGCAGGTTCACGTTTGCGGACTTGTGCATTAGCATATTCGTGTACGCCTGCAACTTGATATTCGTCGAGGTCGGTTTTCCCGTCACCTCGTTCCTGTACTTACCATCTACCACAATTAAAGCATATTGGCTGACGAGATCGCGCGACTGGAACGTGTAGCGGCCATCATCGCTTGTAATGACACTCGTAAAGTTGCCGTTCGTCTGCTTAAGCGTACGACCGTCGGAAAGTTCATAAAGGTAAACCGAAGACCCCTTGAGGAAAGGTCCCTTCTGCGAGAAACCAGTCAATGTGTCGAGAGAAATCGCAATCTTTTCGGAATCAAGTTCCAATGTATCAACAATACCAGAACTACCCTTACCGCCCAAATTCAAAACAACGGACTTTTCACCGCACTTGATAGTCACTGTGGAATCAGTCTGCCCTGCAATAGAACAGCTGGCGCCATCCTTACCAGAATCACCCTTATCCCCAGGTTCTCCTTTATCACCAGTATCCCCTTTTTCACCTTGCTTACCGGTTTTACCCTGAATACCTTGTTCTCCCTTTTCGCCCTGTAGCCCCTGCTCGCCAGCATCGCCCTTGTCTCCTTTTTCACCTTGGACACCCTGTTCGCCTTGAATGCCCCGCTCGCCTTGAACACCTTGTTCACCAGCATCGCCCTTATCACCCTTGGCTCCGTTCAGGACCACACCGATAGAATCGCCGTTGCAGATGATCTTTAAGCCGCTCTTGTCCTTGAGTTCCTTGGTCGTGCAGGAGAATTCGTTGTCGGAGGAATCCTTCGCAACCGTCGCAAACCACTTGCCATCAACGCACACGCGAACCGACGTTTCACCCTTCACCAGCGCTAGTTCACCTTCGTTGTCCTTGGTGCACTTCGGCAAATCCTTCACCGAGGAAACCACCTCCATACCTATCTGGTTAATCTGGGTAATGTTTTCAGTTGTCCCCTGCTCACCGCAAGCGGCAAGGAGGATTCCAACAAGGACGGAAGCAAAGCCCAAAGACTTTACGGCAAAGGATGTCTTAGATATTTTCATAATAAAAAATTTAGCAAAAAACACTATTTTTTCTAAATTTAATTCCATGAAACATCTGATTTCCAAAGAAGGCTTCGAAAAATTCAAGGCGGAATGGGAACACCTTAAATACGTGGAACGCCCCGCCATGATTAACCAAGTGCAAGCCGCTGCCGCCGAAGGTGACCGCAGCGAAAACGCCGCATACACCTACGGGCGCATGCGCGTCCGCGAAATTGACCGAAGGCTCCGTGAACTAGACCGCATCCTTGACGGAGCGCAGGTCGTGGAATCGCAGGCAAGCGACGATGGCACCATCCGCTTCGGCGCCACCATCAAAATGAAAGATGTAAAGACCAAGCGCGAACGCACCTACAGTATCGTCGGTGAAAAAGAAATCGACCCGTTGCAAGGACGCATCAGCATGAAATCCCCCGTCGGGGAAGCCCTGATGGGAAAAAAGACCGGCGACCAGGTGCAAGTACAGGCTCCGAAAGGGTTGATCACTTACGAAATTGTAGAAGTCAAGTACTAGGTATGAGCGCGCTCCCTACGGTCGCTTTGAGGAATGAGGTCGTTCGTTCCACTCGCTTTGAGAATAACTAATCATGAAAAGCTTGTTATTTTTTATACAATGCCATGCACCTCAAAGGCTCGAAGAGCCATGCTCATACCCCAAAGTGCCGTAGGCACGACCTCAAGACCCCATGTTCATCGATACTCATTGCCATATTGATTCCTACGAGCATCACGCGAACGAATCTTTTGATTCGCTTTTAGCCCGCCTTGCCCACGACCCCGACGAAAACGTTACATTGCCCGAGGCCTTTATTCACGTGGCATGCGACCCGGCTGATTTTGAACGCGGCAAGGAACTTTCCGAAAAATACCCAAACGTCTACACCGCTTACGGAATCCACCCAGAATACGTCCTTACAGAAACCGCTGAAGACGAGGCGCGCCTTGTCGAATACCTCAAGCACCCCAAATGTATCGCCTGTGGGGAATTCGGGCTGGACTACCACTACGACAGGGAGCACCGGGAGCAGCAACTTGTCTTATTCGAGCGTCACCTCAAAATCGGAATCGAATCCAACAAGCCTTTGGTCTTGCACCTGCGCGAAGCCGACGAAGACGCCCTCGCCGTCCTTCGCAACGCAGACCTGAACAGGAAAAACGTCCATGTCCACTGCTTTACGGGTTCACCTGAATTTTGCGAACAAATTCTCGAACTCGGGAACCGCGGGGCAAACATTTTTGTAGGTTTTACGGGAATCATAACCTTCAAGAACGCCCAGAATGTTCGCGATGCAGCCGCCCTGGTACCCCTAGACCAGATTCTGCTTGAAACAGACTCCCCCTACATGTCCCCGATTCCTTACCGCGGAAAGCCCTGCCATTCCGGCTACATTCCATATATTGTAAAAGCACTCGCCCAAACAAAGCAAACCTCCGTTGAGGAACTTTACAAGGTCTGCCGCGCAAACACGAATCGCTGCTACGGAATCTAATTTTTCTATATTTGCGACCGTCTAAAACACCCCGAGGTATTTATGTTAGATTTTCTCGCCAACTATTGGCCTTTCATTGTAGCCCTTGTCCTGATCGTGCTCGGCGTATTCGCATTCCGCGGCGTCCGCAAAGCACTCAAGGAAGGCGGTGGTGCATTCAGCCTTGAAACCATCAAGAAAAACACCGAACCCAACTTTGCCGCCCTCAAGCAAAAGTCCCGTGCCCTTTTGGCCGATGCCGACATGATTTGCGAAGTCAAGGAAGGTTCGCACCTCGTGGTTCCGAAAAAAGAAGACCTCAAGTTCTTCCGCCGCGCCGTTTCTCAGAAGTACAAGCTTGCCATGTTCCTGGTGCCCGGCACCAACAAGGTCGCCTATTTCTTCTGCAAGACCGAACAGGGACTCCGCCGCCGTATCGACAACCTGGTCATCAACCAGAAGTTCCACGAAGGCAAGAAACCCTACAACGACATTGCCACCGGCGAAAAGCTGAAATTCCCAAGGTAGTAGCGAGCACGGCGCAAAGCGCCTCTGAGCTATGAGGCCGCTCATTTCATTCGCTCTGAGCAAAAGCACCGAAGGTGCAATTATTAAACCCAAAGGTTTCTTTCAAGAAACCGGACTCACACCTCAAAGCGACCCATTAGGGGAGCGACCTCACGCCTCAATATGAATTACAAAGATTTAGCCCTCGCAGAAGAAGAAGGTAAACTGGAAGCCGCAATCGCGGCTTCTCGCAATTTATTGATAGAAGCACCGACCGGCTCGGGCAAGTCGCTATTTATCCCCTACTTTTTAAGCAAGCACAGCAAGGGCCGCGTCGTCGTACTGCAGCCCCGCCGCATTGCGGCACTCGCGCTTGCGCAATTTTCGGCAAAGCTCCACGGAGAAAGCTGTGGCAAGACCGTCGGCTACCAGTTTAGGCAAGACAGTTGCAAAAGCGCAGACACGCGAATTCTTTTCCAAACCTACGGAAACTTTCTGCAAGAACTGCTGCATGGCAAGCTTGATGCCGACTGGATTGTGTTCGACGAATACCACGAACGCAAGGCCGACATGGACCTGCTGTTTGCGTTCTTTAGACGAGAGGACGCTCGCAAGCTCGCTACAGACGAGAGACAAGCTCACCAACCGAGTAAGGTCCCTGAGCCTGCCGAAGGGCCGAAAGGCGAAGGATCTGGGTATCAAAGCCCACGTGTGAGCCAGAGCGACCAAGCGGAAGCTGGTCGTGGAGGCGAGAGTGAGGCGACATCACATTGCTTTAGTAACAATAGAGCCGAACGGCCACGTATCGCAGTGATGTCAGCGGCGCTGAACCGCGAAGAACTCGAAACGGTTCTCGGCGTCAAATGTTTAAGCCTCGGCCACCCGCTCTACCCCGTCCAGATTATCAACCAGACTCCGGCCACGGGAACATCGCTTGTTTCGGGCGTCGGACTTGATGTCGAAGTGGTGCGGGCGCTCCGCACACTGTACCGCAACAACATCTGGCAGACGACGCTGGTGTTCCTACCGGGCAAAGCAGAAATCGCACGTTGCCACACCGCCGCCGCCGAAGCCTTAGGCAACAACTGTGCCGAATTCCTGGAACTCTACGGCGGGCAAGACCGCGAAACACAAGACCGCATCTTCGAAGTTACCGAACGCCCCCGCGTCATTTTCACCACGAACATCGCCGAGACCTCCATCACCGTGCCGAACGTGACAGGCGTCGTAGACAGCGGCATAGAACGCGTGAGTTTGTATGACGACAGCGAAAAGGTGAATGTACTGCGCACACTCCCGATTTCGATGCAGAACGCCATTCAGCGCAGCGGACGTAGCGGACGTACGCAGAATGGCTGTGCCATTCGCCTATGGAGCGAAGAAAGCGAAAAACGCATGCCTACGGGAATCGTACCCGAGGTACTGCAGATAGAACCGTCGGAACTGTTGCTGCAAAAAGCGGCGCTAGAATCCATGGACCCTATCCCTGCCAGCACTGTGGTTCGACAAGCTCACCAACCGTGCAAGGTCCCTGAGCCTGCCGAAGGGACGAAGGGACCGAAGTCGAGGGATCGAATAACACTCCCCACGGCGATTCCGGAAGTACGCGAAAAGACGGCGACAGCTCTCCTCGAAAAATTCGGAATGCTCCAAGATGGTTCCATCACCACACTCGGACTCAAGGCTATCCGCACACCGATTTCGAACATTCCCCTCGCGCTGCTCCTCGCATCGGCCCAAAGCAAGACTGACCTCCCCGACATGCTCCTTGCCGCACTCGCCTGGATTCACTCCGGCACCGAATTCCTGCAAAAGTCAAAAGTCGCCTACGACATTCTGACGTTAGCAAGCGACACGTTATCGAAAGCCGTAAATGCACCTAGAGAAGTCTCTTTCACGCTAAGGCAGCTGCGTGATTACAGGGACGCGCTATCCGCAGGCACGGGAGCGACAAGCGACGCGCAGGGAGCGCAATCATTCACCTGCAAACAGTTGCTCAAGGCATTCCCCGACAGGCTCGCCACACCGAGCGGCAACGCATACAAGCTCGCAAACCAAAATGTGATTCGCCTGCAGGTTACGGAGCAGCCTTACGCCATTCTTGCCCTCAGCATGCTACGCACCGGCACCACCAAGTCGGAACTCAAGGTCAACCTTTACGCCCCCATTTCACAAGAGATGCTCGGCGATGAAGAAGCCAAGACCCGCTACGAGCTCCTGTGGCGCAGTGGACAAGAACGATTCATCGGTGTAGAAATCAACGAATCCGAAAACGCCGATGGTACCACCACGGAACTTTCTCGCAAAGAAATCCTCACGCAAGAAGCATCCCCAAAGATTCTCGAAGAACTCAAGAAACTCACCGTCGATGCCTGGCGCGAAAAAATCGAGAAAGAAAACTGGAGCGGAAAATTTCTGACCGAATCGGTACAGACGCAGCTTATCAAGATGCGCCTTGCCGCCAAGCTCTACCCCGAATACGGGCTCCCCGAATTCAACGAAGAAGATATGGAACTCATCTTCGACGAATTCGCTAGCGGAAAATTCCTGCTCCGCGACATTAACGAAGACCGTTACAGAAACATCGTCGAAGATTACTTTGGCAAGTCCATGCTGCAGTGGCTCGGGAAAACATTCCCCGACCATTACATGCTCCCGAACGGCAAACGCGCCCGTTACAGCTACCAAGAAGTTGCCGTAACCGACGACGGAAAATCCGTACAAAGCATCGAAGGTGTTCTCGTCGAAATTTCTGCCCGCATCGAAGACTTGATGCAGCTCCGCGGCGAACACAAGATTGCAGACGGCAAGCTCAAGGTGCGCTACGATATTCTGGCACCGAACTTCCGCACCATTCAAAAGACATGGGATTTAACGGGATTCTGGCAGAATACCTACGCCGAAGTGCGAAAGGAACTCCGAGGCCGCTATCCGAAACATCCGTGGCCAGAGCAAGTTATTTGAGCCTAGAGATCCATCGACTCCGTTCACCTCACCCCTTTGTTTCAGCCCTTCGGCAGGCTCAGGGACCTTATACCAGCCCCCTCTTCGAGGGTTCAGGATGACGTCACTTTACCGTATAGATCGTCAGGGTTTTGCTGTACTCGTAGCCAACAACAAGGAGCGCCTGGTCGGCAAGCGGGCTTTTATCGGCCGGAATAAACAGGATTCCTTCGGGGCCCCTATCTAGCGGATCCAAATAGAAATCAATTAACTTAGGTGCTTTAGGTTCCGTAATATCGAAAACGGCGACACCGCTCGAACGTTCGAGGCCCGCAAACGCATAGCGACGCGCGCCCACTTCACCCACCGTCACATTTTCCGGTTCGCACCCTTTATCGGAACTGCGCTTGTCCATCTTGACTTTGCCTTTCTTGGAATTCCAATTGAAATAATCCGGGGCAATTTTTGCCAAGGCACGTTCAAACATTTCACCGGAATCCCAGAGGAGTTTACCCGTTTCGCCATCGAAAACGCTTATCGAACGGGTGCCGAACGTATAGGCATAAGGGCATTTGCCATTATGGGTTCTGTACTTTCCTACATCGCAACGTTCCAGCGAGCTAACCGTAAGATCCTTCAACTGAGCCGTCATCGATTCCGTAAAAACGGCTTCGTCTAAACGGCCCTGTTTCACGAGTTCCGGCAACGCCACAGCGTCAGTCCAACCCTCGTAATCATTCACAGGGGCACCTTCATTTGCCGTCAACACGAAATGCCTATCCCCCGCCGTAAACGACGCTATACCATCGGGCTGCCTTAAGCCTCGCAACGGGTAATAATTCTTGATATCAATCTTTCCATCGCTCACCGCGTCAATCGCAAAACCGGCCCTGGAGTGGTCCACAAATCCGAGCGGGAACACCTTCGTCACTTTCTTTGCGGCAACATCCAATACCGCAATGGCGTTGTTTTCTTGCAAGCTCACCCACGCCAATTTAGAATCGTCGGATACCGTGATGTATTCCGGTTCCAGCGACTTCACAAAGCCCTGCGTTCCAGGAGCGCGAACTCCAGCGGCCATCAATTTTGCAGAATCAAGATGATTGAATCGAGCGACCGTGAGTTCGGCGTTTTTCCACAATTCGGCATCCGTTTTAGGCACCGACAAAATCGCGACACCGCCTTCGGGATCTTCGGAAAAGTCCTTACTCGGCGACCCTTCGCAGGCCACCAGCAAATTTTTTCCGTCAGGCGTAAACTTAATCATATCCGGCTGGCTACACACCTTGTAGAGCCCAAGAACCTCAAGGCTATCGGCATAGCGCATCACCTGCACCTGCCCATCCTTCCATTCCTCATCTTCGAGCATCGAGACCGCTACCAAATCACCGTAAACCGTCACGCTAGAGGCGTTCCCCGGAATCGCCTTTTCTGCAATTTTTTTCGGGAGGCCCGGGTTTTTCAAGTCTATAATTTCTACAACTTTTTCATCTCCGACCACAAACAGCATATTTTTTTCGGGCATGAACGCCGAAATTTCAGCCGTTTTTATAGAGATACTCGAAAGGGGCGCAAGCACACTCCCCCACTGGAAAGGCCCTGCCTGCACGGCATTTTTAGCAAAACAAAAGCCCGCAAACAAAAGCAGGCTTCCACACAGCGCAAATTTATTCATCTACACCTCAACGTGTCGGTTACTTCATGATAAGCCACATAATCAGGAGGCCGATTCCAATGCCCCCCAAAAAAGAAGACGACGTCATCATCGCAGCGGCCCTGCGGTCTTTATCGTCATTTTCTTTTTTCTTTTCGTTTACGCCAATCGAGACACTCAGGGCCTGAGCGCACATTTCGTTATCTTTCTTGACCGTATTGTAGCTTTTTTCCCAGTTTTCGCTTTTCGCCTTTTCGGAATCAATAACGGCGCGCAAGGAATCCTTTTCAAGAGTACAGGCGTCATTTTGCACCTGCATTACACTATCGCGTAGGGCGATTTCCTGTTTCAACTCCGTTTCCGCAGTCGAAGTCTGAGAAGGCTCTACAACATCTTCGGCCAAAGCGACCGAACCACAGAATGCAAGAGAAAGTACAAGAATCCTAAACAAACGCATCATAATTCAAATATACAAAACACAATGAATAATGAAAAATAAAAAATGAATAATGCCGTTAAAAACATTATTCATTCTTAATTGTTATTTTCGAATTTCGAAATCCGAATTCCGAACTTTTAATTTACCTCGGTAATTCGACCTGCTTTTTCCAGCGGCCATCTAGCCCCTTCACGTAGTAAACTCCGGGCACAAGGGGTTCACCGGCTTTCACCCTGGAACCGTCAAGTCTGCGAATCTCGCGAGACTCCCCAAAAATACGCGGAGCCATTTCTACCCTGCCGATAGCCGTAGATTCCTCAGAACTGCTGCTTTCTTCGGCTTCCGAAGAACTCGATTCAATTTCAATCTTATTGACATCCATCAAGACGCTACGGAGAACCTGAACCTGCACCTTGGACACCGTATCAGGAATACCCAAAGCCTTGATCACCGCCGCAACCACTTCAGCGGAATCAAGGCGATTAGACATCGCCGTGTAAGTGTTGATGATAACGTTATCTCCGTCGGGCACGTTCTCCTTATACAAGGCAAGAGCGTTCCAGGTTTCAAAATTGAATTCGAACGTTCTGGACACCATCAGCTCTTTCGACGAGAACGAAAGTTCATCCGGGAATTCACCCTTCCTGATCGCCAAGACGTTGTACGAATTAGACGGATCAAGACCGGGAAGCTGGTTGATGTTCACATCCATAATCAGCGAACTGTAACCCGTTTCCAAAACCGAGCCCCAGGCTTTTTTAGAAGAACTCCATTCGCCAAAACGATAATCAAGACCGCTCAAAGCGCTGCAGGTTGCCGTAATGGAATCCTGAATTTTCAGATTCGCGCCCGCAAACAGGGGCTTTACCGAATTGAAATCCTTATGGCGAACCGTCTTTACCGAATCCGCCTCCTTGAAATCCTTCGAACCATACCAAAGCGTTTCTTCAATATAGGCAAGCTTCAGATTCACCTGCGGTGTTTTCGATGTCGGCAAAGAATCGCAGATATTGCGGATGTACGTTTCGTCTGCAAAGGAAAAAGCCATTGCAGCCAAAACGACTAAAGAGATTTTTTTGAACATTTTGATTCTCCTTTTTATTTTATCCTCTTACGGCAAGAATGCGCTTCCAGCCGTCTTCAGGAATCTGGGCACCCATCACCTGCACCACCTCGTTCGAGACAGCACTACCGAGGTTACCCGAACGTTCCATATCCCAGCCATTCATATAGCCATACAGGAAACCCGATGCCCACAGGTCACCAGCACCCGTCGTATCGATTGCCTTGGCAGGGCCCGCCTGCACATGCACCACCTTGCCATCCTTTGCAATCAGGGCACCGCGCTTGCCGATTTTCACAACAGCGACCTTCGCCTTCTTCGCAAGCACATCGAGAGCGGCATCTTCCTTGACACCGGCATAGGCAAAAGCTTCGTCTTCGTTTGCGATAATGATGTCGATCATCTTGCCCTCAAAGAGTTCGTCGAAAGTCTTGCGGCAAGCATCAACCACGCCAAAGCTGCTAAAATCGAGAGCGGTTTCTACACCGAGGCTACGGGCCAAGGTGAACGACTTCTTGAAGCAATCGGCGTTGAAGGCACGGTAGCCTTCAGCATACAACAGACCCACGCCATCGTAAAGGGCCGGCACAAAGTCTTCGCTCGAAAGGAAATCAGAAGCACCGAGGTAGGTCCACATGGAACGCTGTGCATCGGGAGTCACGGCAGAAAAAACACAACCCGTAGCGGCATCCGAAAGACCGAGCTTCGATTCCACGCCGTTATTCTTCAGGTGTTCCTGGAAAAGCTTACCGAGTTCGTCATCGCCAATCTTCGAAATAAAGGCGGCCTTGCCACCGAGGCGAGAAAGGCCCACCATGGTATTGCAGGTAGAACCACCCGGCACGCGAAGGGGCTTATCGAGCGCCCCCAGGAACTTTTCCATCTGCGGCCAGTCCACCATGTTCATGCCACCCTTCTGCACGCCCTGAGCTGCAATCCAGGCATCATCTACGTTAGCCAAAATATCAACAAGGGCTGCGCCCATACCTAAAACTTTCTTCATTAGAAGCCTCCTCTGCGGCGGCGCAACTTTTCGCTCGCCTGTAATAGAAATTGACGTTCGGACTCGTTCAGCGAATTGATTCCATCGCGGTTGACTTTTTTCAGGATTTCATCCATCCGCTTGTTTTCATCCACATAAAAAACTTCACCTTCGATAGCATTCGTATCGGAATTCGATTCCGCCGAACGTTCGCGAGTTTCATCGGCAGACTTTCCACCCGGATGCACCGTAAACTTGGGGCCGCGGAATTTTTCGAAAGCCTTGCCAATGTTACCAAAGCCGCGTTCATAGAAATGCATATAGAGGAACCCGCCCACGACACCGCCCAAATGAGCGAGGTGCGCCACGCCGTCCCCGGAATGAGCCATGAACACATCGACCGCGACCATGAACCACATCGCGTACTTGATTTTCATCGGGAAAAAGAAGAACATCAGAAGCATCCGGTTCGGAAAGAACTTGTAGTACGCCACGAAAATTCCCATGAGCGCACCGGACGCACCAATAATCGGGCTATTCGTCATGCCAAGCCAGAACATGACTAGGCTGAACACTGCGGCAAAAATTCCGCAGAAGAAATACATTCCCGTAAAATGTTTCGGCCCCATCATATCGGCAACTTCGCTACCGAACATCCAGAGCATCAGCATGTTAAAGAGGAAATGCCAGAAATCCACATGCACGAACATATAGGTGACAAAGCGCCACGCCTGCTCCGGGGCAAACGGCCAGAAGGCACCAAAGTAGGCAATGTATTCGGCAATGCTGCCATAACCGAGGCCAGGCAAATTCAGGTGCAGCCCGAGAATCTTGCCACCAATAAACGCAAGGCCGAAAACGACCGCGTTGCTAATCAGCAGCACCCGAAGGACTTTAGGTAAAAAACGGAAGGGTCTCATAGGAAGTAGACAGTGGTTAGTAGTTAGGTTTCAGGAATCAGTTTTTTCAGCTGTCGTCCTGGAGGGAGCACAGCGACCGACGGGATCCAGGGTGGGATGAGCTGTAAGGTCCCTGAGCCTGCCGAAGGGCCGACGTGAACGAAGTCGAAATTATCTCTAGTTAAAGTCATAGGCAATTAGTAAGGGGATTACATCGGCAGGGACGTATTTAGCGAGGATTTCCTTTCCTTCCGCATTTTTCGCAACGCCGACTTTCAAAAGTTCACGCACCACGGTGCTCGACACCATCAAGTGTTCAGGGGAGCTCGACAGGAAAACCGTTTCACATTCCGGGTAAAGCACCTTGTTATTCCAGGCAACCGTCTGTTCGTATTCCACATCGGCGCCATTACGGATTCCACGCACCAGATATTTCGCCCCGACACGTTTCATAAAATCTACGGTCAACCCGCCAAAAGATTCAACCTTTACGTTCGGAATTTTTTCAACGGCCTTCTTTACAATTTCGACCTTAGCCGATTCCGAAAGCAAATATTTTTTGGATGCATTCACCGCCAGCAGGACATAAACTTCGTCAAACAGCGCGCAGGCACGTTCCACGACATCCAGATGTCCCAAGGTAAACGGATCGAACGACCCGGCAAACACGGCGATTCTTTTCATACTATAAATATAGAAAAAGAGGAAGTTGACGGTGGTTAGGAGTATGTCATCCTGAGCGGAACAAAGTGTAGTCGAAGGATCTCTAGCTGAAGTGGTTAGTGTTTGGTGGTTAGGGATTAGGTATGAGGTCGGAGTAAAGCACCTTCATGGAACAGGATTTTTTATATTTTTTTCAGCAAATTGGATTCTATGTCATTTTATGACACATTTTTTATGTATATTTGGTAATGTCAAAGGGAAAAACATGGTACGCAAAACGACAATCAACTCCAAAACCGAACTCGATGAAATCGAACGCTGCGCAAGCATCGAAACCATCCGTGAAAAGACCCACGAATTGGCAATCGCCATTCAGAAGGCTCTTTTGGATCGCGGCGAGATGCTTTCCACCGCCGAATCCTTGACGGGCGGCCTCGTGGCAAGCCACATTGTCGATATCGCAGGCAGTTCCGCCGTATTCGCCGGAGGCGTTGTCGCCTACCAGAACGAAATCAAGGAACACGTTCTTGGCGTTCCCCATGCCATTCTCGAAGAAAAAGGCGCCGTTTCCGCCGAAACCGTCCTGAACATGGCCGAAGGTGCTCGCCAAAAGTTCGGTTGCGAGTGGGCAATCGCCACCTCCGGAATTGCAGGCCCCGGCGGCGCCGAACCCGGCAAACCTGTGGGTACAGTGTGGATAGCTGTCACCAATAGTTTGCAAAATGAAGTTTTTTGTAAAATTTTCGCAGGAAATCGCACTGAAGTGCGCGAAAAAAGCGTGTATAGTGTATTGAGCAAGCTACTTTTTTTGCTGAATAACCAAAAAAGCACTTGCACAAGTGAACACTAATTGTTATATTTAAAAACGAAAAAACAAAATGGAGTCCAATATGGCTAAAAAAACAACAACCCCGACTAGCAACCTTTCCGCAGACAAGGCCAAGGCAGTAGAAGCCGCCATCGCCCAGATTGAAAAGAATTATGGTAAAGGTTCCATTATGGCACTCGGCCAGCAGCCTGTCGAAGATATCCCCGTGATTCCGACCGGATGCATCCAGCTCGACATGGCTCTCGGCGTGGGAGGTTTCCCCCGCGGCCGTATCATCGAAATCTACGGACCCGAATCTTCCGGTAAGACGACCCTTACCCTGCACGCCATTGCCGAAGCCCAGAAGCTCGGAGGTGTCGCAGCCTTTATCGACGCAGAACACGCTTTTGACGCCGTCTACGCCCGCAAGCTCGGAGTCGATATCGAATCCTTGCTCGTTTCCCAGCCGGACACCGGTGAACAGGCCCTCGACATCGCCGAAACCCTCGTACGTTCCGGCGCCATCGACATCATCGTCATCGACTCCGTGGCAGCCCTCGTTCCGCAGGCAGAAATCAACGGCGAAATGGGCGACAATCACGTCGGTCTGCAGGCCCGCCTCATGAGCCAGGCCCTGCGTAAGCTCACCGGCATTCTCTCGAAGTCCAACACCTGCATGCTGTTCATCAACCAGCTGCGTATGAAGATCGGCGTCATGTTCGGCAACCCCGAAACGACTACCGGCGGTAACGCCCTGAAGTTCTACGCCACGCAGCGTATCGACATCCGCCGCATTGCCGCCATCAAGGACGGCGAAGAAGTCATCGGTAACCGCACCCGCGTCAAGGTGGTCAAGAACAAGGTTGCAGCACCGTTTACCCAGTGCGAATTCGACATCCTTTACGGTTGCGGCATTTCCCGCGAAGCTTCTATCCTCGACCTCGCTACCGAACTCGACATTATTCAGAAGAGCGGTTCCTGGTTCAGCTACAACAACGAACGCATCGGCCAGGGTCGTGAAAACACCCGCCTGTTCCTGAAGGACAACACGGAACTCTGCAACGAAATCGAACAGAAGATCCGCGAAAGCATGAAGGACGTGGAACTGTTCAAGCTGAACGAAGGTGATTCCATCGAAGCTGACGACAGCGAGACTGTGAGCGTCGAAGAAGATGCTTAAGGCGAATCCTCTAGCGACTAGGCTTTAAGCAACTCATCCGACACTTCGACAAGCTCGGTGCTACACTCCGACCAGCGAACTTGCGAAGCTTAAGATCCTTCGACTTAGACACTTCGTGTCTTCGCTCAGGATAACACACCAAACCTTTCTTCCTGAAAAAATAAACCCCGACCTGTCCTTTAGCCATTGGGATTGGTCGGGGTTTTCTTATTAATCCTTGAAACAGCGGACCGGGAACATATAATCTTCGGGATTTCCTCCTATAATAGCACTATCCCTGTACAAAAGGAACATCATCACATAGCCACTAGATTCATTATGGTCAGTGGACCAAAATCCAGTTATATCAGGATCATGGAAAGAGTATGGACATGTTTTATCAAAATAAGAACAATGTTCAGTACCCCATCCCGAAGCAAGCGCACTAAAGCCATACGTGTCCAAAGCGCTGTCAGAACCCGCAAAGCCTTTCGCCTGCATCGCATAAGGGGAATCGCCCATATAACCATACAGAGTTTTCCATTCATTTTCATCAGGAATATGCCACCCCTCAGGGCAAACGCCGCGGGCCGGTTTTGCCGTAACACGGCATTCAGTTCCACTCGACAGCAGACAATCCACGCCTTCTGAATATTCTAAACCAGCGTCTACAGCGGCATACCATTTGTAAAAACGTCCATATATTTCGCAGCTATCCGAACCACATCCATTAGCATAGCTATCAGAATACACCACATGCGGATATTCATAATTCAAATTCTCCGCCATGACGACTTGGTTACCTATGGTTTCAATTCTGTACGTCTTACCGTCTCGTTCATCCACAAGCGTTCCGGAGTTCTTCTCGATATCGAACACCCAGCCATCAGTTGTGCAGGTATAATAAGAAAGCTGATCCTCTGGAGAATAGGATTCCCCCTCATTGTAAGAAGCACACCCCTTATGTAAATCAATCTCGTCCACGTCGGCATATCTGAATGCACCGTTGTCGCAAACATACATTTTCCCTGAAACACGACCCGTTTTAAGGGCACTGTTGCTATAATAGCCGCCCGTCTTACAAGAATCGCGGGATTCAAAGGTGTCGTTATAGAGTTCGGAGGCTTTTTCCCAGCTTCCCCTGCAATAGTAGTAATCACCCTTATATTTAAAGGTTGAGTAGCCGTTTTCTAGGCATGCGTACCCGCCATCCACTTCGTGCACAAAAACAGAATCCAGGTATGTCCCAAGACGCCAATTGTCATTTTGATAGACATACGTAGTCGCGGTATTTATGATGCCATTACGCACATCGCCGTCGTCAAAATCGTGTCCCCAGCCCATCGTATCTTTTTCAATATCTGTAGCCACACGCCATTTTGCGCTGTCGGCATCCACGCAGATAAAGCGGATTGAACCACCCTTGCCGTTAATAGCCGCATAATCAGGCGCATTGTAGTTGGACTTTGCATTCGTCACCTGTTTCACATACCCCACCGGGGTCGAATCAGAGCCGCACACGCCAAGACCATTTTCGACACTCGCGAACCGGCGCATAAACTTTTCAAAGTGCGGAACCTCTTTCGTAAGTCCCCAGCCCTCCACATTGCTACGGTACAGAGCCAGTTTCCCTGCATCATCCCCCGTGGTCACCCAGTCGGCAATCGTCGCCTTGACTGCGGCGGCACCGTTTCCATTCCATTTTCCATCCGTTTCCATATCCCCCGAGACGTCTGTCAAGAGCACCGAAAGGTCCGTTTCGCTCGAGTCCCTCTGCAGCAAGATGGAAATGGCGAGGAGCGCCGCATCGGCATCGGTCTTGCCAAACACATCCAAATCTTCGGATTCGCCCTTGAGTCCCGCCGTATCGAAATGGAACTGCTTGAAGATTTCCCCCTGAGCCTGTTTCTTTGCTGCACGGACCGTCATATTCTTCTGCGTCACCAAGTTATATACGCGGTCCTTTTCAAGGTGTGTCAGCAGGTTAACGTTTGCGGACTTACGCATAAGCATATTGGTGTAGGCCTGCAACTTGATATTTGTCGCGGTAGGCTTTCCCGTCACCTCGTTCCTGTACTTGCCATCCACCACAATTAGGGCATATTGGCTCACAAGGTCACGCGACTGGAACCGGTAACGTCCGCTGTCGCTCGTGATGACGCTCGTAAAGTTACCGTTCGTCTGTTTGAGGGTATGCCCGTCGGAAAGTTCATAAAGATAGACCGAAGAACCCTTGAGGAAAGGTCCCTTCTGCGAAAAGCCCGTCAAAGTATCCAGCGAAATCGCAATTTTTTCGGAGTCGAGTTCCAAGGTATCAACAATATCAGAGCCACCCTTTGTACCCAAGTTCAAAACAACGGACTTTTCACCGCACTTGATGGTCACCGTGGAATCGGTCTGTTCGACAATAGAGCAGCCTGTTCCGGTATCACCCTTATCTCCAGTTTCACCTTTTTCGCCCTGCTCGCCCGGGTCGCCTTTTTCACCTTGAATTCCCTGTTCACCCTGCTTACCCGTTTTTCCCTGTTTTCCTTGTTCGCCCGGAATCCCTTGCTCCCCCTGGATTCCCGGTTCTCCCTTTTCACCTTGAACACCTTGCTCGCCGGCATCGCCCTTGTCGCCTTTCTCACCTTGAATGCCTTGAGCGCCTTCCTTGCCGTTGTACACAACGCCGATGGAATCCCCGTTACAGATAATCTTTAAACCACTCTTGTCCTTGAGTTCCTTGGTCTTGCAGGAAAATTCATTGTCAGAGGTATCTTTGACAACCGTCGCAAACCACTTGCCGTCCACGCACACGCGCACCGACGTTTCACCCTTCACGAGCGCCTGTTCGCCCTCGTTGTCCTTGGTGCACTTCGGCAAATCCTTCACCGACGACACCACATCCAAACCAGACGAGGCTACTTCGACAATTTTTTCGGTTGTCCCCTGCTCACCGCAAGCAGCGAAAAATATAAGTGACGGAATAATCCAGACGAGAGAAGGGAGGCTTTTCATAATTCACCTTTATCCCTAAGGAGGGAATTTTTCTTTGAACGGGAATTTTTTATTTAACAAGATCCACTATTTGCGAAGCCGAAAGCTTTGAAACCGCCTTTACATGGGCCGCTTCCGCATCACGACCCACACCTTGGGGCTGTTCCACCAGCTCATTTTCGCCATACCTTAATTTAATCGTCGCACGCGAAGTGCAAAGACTACGGGAAGAATTCATCTTGTCGCTGAACTCCAGCGAAGCAGAAATTTCAGGAAGACCAGCACGGTCCACAATGGAAAGCCCTGCATCGGTCAAGAACTTCTGAAGCGCCCCACATTCGGCCGGGGCACCGCTACACACGAGGCGGAACGACTTGCCCGTTTTCTGAGCGCCGTAGCTAACCGTCTTGTTCTGCAAAGCGGACTGGCGAACAAACTTAAAGTTCATATCGGCATGGACCGTCACCTCACCCGCCGGCTTCAGCTTTTTCGTTCCCTTCAGCTTGAATGTAGCAACGCCATCGGCTCCGGTTTTTGCATTCAAGACGTCTTTCTTGTCTTGGGAGAGCACCAGCGGAAAATTCGCAATCGGCCCCGCAAAGTCAGAAACCGTAACACGCAACATTCCATCTGCCTCGGAAACTTCAAGATTCACCGTCTGCATCGACGAAATCAAGAATTCCGTCAACTCGCCGAGCGTCGATTCCAATCGAAATTCCTTCGGAACTTTCTGCACATACGAAAGATTTTCAAGCAGTTCGTCGTAGGTGCGAGCAAGTTTTTCAAGGACAATCATGTCGCCTTCCATCTTGCGATAGTCGCGGTCAAGCATATCCAGGCGAATCAGGGAATCCTTCGACTTCATCTGCGACCGAGCCTGCTCCAGGTCCAAGAGGATCTTGGATGCAAGCTGATCCAAATCAACGGAAACCGTAGATTGAAACATTCCGTTCTTCTTGGGGCCGACTTGAACCTTCGCGCCTTTCAAAAGAACGTTGGTCGAAACGGATTTTTTGCTATCTGCAGTCGATTCGATTGAACCATCGGCGTTTTCAACCGTATGAGTTTCAAACGAGGACTTCACCTGCGCACCCACCTGCAGGGCAACGCCCTCAAGCGCTTTCTTGTCAGCATCTTTCTGCGACACCTTGGATGTCGCCGTGTAGGTAACGATGTTTGCGGCAAGCGCAAAACTCGCCGAAGCCAGCACACAAAAGATTGATTTCAACATTTTCATATTTACCTCTGAGGCATACCCCCTTCAAGTTTACTTCGGCCCTTCGGCAAGCTCAGGGGCCTTATTCAACTTTACTTGATTTCCAGAATAATCAGTTTCTTGGTGATATTCTGCTTATGGACCTTGGCAAGGCCAGCAAGGCCCTCGACAAATTCGCCATACACCATCTGGGCGTCTTCGAACTTGTCCGGATCCGCATAAATCAACAAGTCGTAGGTGTTACGGCTCATCGAAATCACCTGCATCTTGTTAAACTTCTTGCGAATCTGTAAAGACACGATGTTCGAAATCTCTTCGGCCTGGTCATCGGTGAATTCGCCCGTCAAGTGAGCCACCACCTTGTACTGAACGCCAAGTTCCTGTTGCGCGGCCAGGCGATCGCGGACCTTGTTTTCAAGTTTCACGATAGCCGATTCCATCGCACGTTGCACTAGTACACGCTGCGATTCGTCGCCTTCGTTTTTCATGCGGACCGATTCGCTCGCCAAAAGATTCGCCGTCGAAGCTTCGCTTGCGTTCAGGTCCACCACGATGTCGCCTTCCTGAATGCTGCCCGCATAGGTAATATTGATATCGGCGCCCACAGAAAGGCCCGCCACATACGAAAGATCTTCATCATTACCCGCAATATCGGACTGCAGCTGCACAACCTCATCGAGCTGCGCCTGGCTTTCGAGCCCCACCACCGTATAGCCACGGGAAGTCAAATAGGCGTTAATGACTTCCATAGCCGTCTTTGCCAGCGGATTACGACGAATGACATCGATAGATCCCGTCATCTTACCCGAAAGCGCCGGGCTTACCAAAACCGTAGGGGCGCTGCGGAAAGTCGCATTCGAAAGTTGCATCGAAGGAGCATCAGCGGCACCTGCAGAAGCACCTGTGGCCGACTTGGAAGCCACGGGATCGTCGCCCGGAACCTCTGCATACGCATCATTTGCCCTAGCGCGAACCTCGTCATTGTTATTGGCAGGCGGGCTGCTTGCGCAGGCAGCAAGGAAAGCCGCAGTCATAGCACCGTAAATCAGCTTTTTCATATTCATATTCCTTCTGTTAAAATTCTTCGCGTCCGGTTATTCGTGCGAAAGGCCGCCGCTCTGTTTCAGGCGAGTGTACTCCTGATCGGGGGGCACAACGGAATTTCTAGCCTTTCCACCGGGGTGATTACTCACAAGGCAATAGACCTCGAACGTCTTTTTCGCACGATACCTCTTACCATTCTTAAGCGTCGCCACCACTTCAAAATCGGCGATTTTATTGCGGGCAATCGACACGGGAACCTCATAGGCGAGCGACGTCAAATCGTTAGCATCAATCGTCTTGAAGGGCTTTCCGTTACGAAGAACAGAAATAGACGCCACCTGTCGCAGGTCACCCTTCGAAATTCCGTTCAAGCTAAATTTCAAGTTCGATTTCCATTCCGTTGCGGGCAAATCCAGGTGAACGCGTTCGCTGCGAGGCCCAGAAACCTTCACCGTCAACTTTTCAATGGAACCCGAAGCACTAGCATTATCGGAGGGTTCCGCAGATTCTTCACCATTTGCAGACACCGCAGCATATTCGGCCACCCACATATAGCAAGGCATTTCAATATGTCCGTCGCCGCAGCTAGCCAAGAAGCGCTTGGTTCCGTATGCGGAATCAGCCCATGTAAACGTCCGTTGGTAAATGCCGTTTGCACCGATAGAATCACGTTCGCCCCATACCGTCACCCAAATGCCGGGAGTCGCTCTCGCCGTCAGCGTCACCGACGGAACAAACAGCGTATCGCCCACCGGAGTGGCGCGGAACTGCAGTTTCGATTCAAACGCCTTAAGTGCCGTCGCGTAGGCCGCATCGAAAGTCTTGAGCGTATTTTCAAGAGTCTTTGCCGGAGCATCGGCCGCAGCAACGGAATCGACCACCTTCGAAAGAGCCTCCGTTCCAGAAGAGGCCAGTTTCAAGACCGTTGCATTGCCCTTGTCATCCACAAGTACCGTCTGGTTCTTGGCGATAGCGCTTGTTTTTCCGCTCGCCCCGGTCACCTCAATTTTACCTTCTTTCAACGAGGCAACCGTCTTTCCGTTCACGTTACCCACAAAGCCAGACGTTCCGCGAATCGCAGCCGTTGCAGTTCCCGTCTTGAACTTGAATTCACGATCTTTCTGTTTCTGAATATCAAAGTGGATGCGGCCCTTCGTGATATCGACCAATATCATCTTTTTCTTGCCGTCACGTTCTTCGACAGTGAACATCGCCTCTGTCTTTTCGGAAATTTTCAGAATAGATCCATCGGGCATACCCAAATCGGCTTCGGATTCCTGCCCCGTGCGAATCTTGTCGTTTTCAACCACCTTGTTGCCGACCTGCAGCTTTTTCCAGTCTTTCAGCTTTTTCTGCAAATCAACAGTTCCTGCAACATAACGGGTCTTCGCATTCAAAGAAGACTTGACAGGGACTTCTTCTTCGGTTGTTTCACTTGCCGGAGCGTCCGCCATTCCCTTGGGAACGGGTTTCGGCTCATCACTTTCCTTACAGCCCGAAAGAGCGACAACAGACGAAAGCACTACGGCACCCCAAAGCGCCGAGCACACCATTTTTGAAAAGACATTTTTCATATACCCACCCTATTCAGCTAAATTTCTCACGCAACGGACAGCACATCCATCCGTTTTTTCCTTGGCAGAATCTACCCCGCCCCTGTTGGTTCCAATATAAGCGTTATACGCTTTAGTTTCATATCCGTCATCTTCATCCGTAGTCCACCAACAGGCCGTTTCCTTTTCACTCGCAGACCCCATTCCATAACCAATGCTCCCCGTCCAAGTCGGATAGGCGGTGAACTTGGTAACATTCGTACCCCCTTTCCATTCGGGGAGATTTTTCGCCTTGAAAGCATTCCAGTCTGCATCACAGTTTAATCCATCTTCACATTGGAACAGCTCAATCCATTCCCTAGAATCCGGTATATGCCAGCCTTCCGGGCAAATTCCCTGATGCGGCGATTTAATTTTACCCGCTGCAGTCGCAGAGGCTTTATACCACTTATCATTGATATTCATCGCAGCGGTCCAGGAATAAAGGCGTCCGCCCTTTTCGCAATTTTCTTCGTGTTCGCCACCGGTATGCGTTTCATGCCCATAACAAAGCGTGTTATACATCAAATTGTTACTGCTATCATTAAAGTTCAGGTTTTCCGCCATCCATTGCTGGTTGCCTATTGTAATGACCCTGTACTTGCGCCCATCGCGGGTATCCGTCAACAGGGAATCATAGGAGTCTTCAGGTTCAAAGAAATAGGCCTTCGGATAATCGTAGAAACTCGCCTCTCGCCAGCCATATTCATCGCATACCAAAGCCGTATCCTTAGCCAAGGAATCCCGCCTAGAAACAGAACATGCTTCCTTCAATTTTTCTTCAATAGTGGTAGCATCACGCCATCTAAAGCTATCGCACACAAAGTAGGAATTCTTGTCTATTAACCCCACCCGCATTTGTGCATCTCTTTTTTCCGTACAAATCTTATTATGCGTATTTTCGGCAACATAATTGGAGACTACCGAATTCCAAACATACTTAACCACACATCGCGTATCGTCAGGCAATTCCGGCAGCTGAATTTTTCCATGATTATCGTCAAGACAACCTGGATACACACTTTCCAACACTCTGTTTGCAAACGGACTAGACCAGGTATAACCAACATCCGGGCAATTCTTTTTAGAGGAACAGTCCTCCCTGTACGAGAAACCCGCTTTACGCACACAGACATAGTAATTCTCAACGCCTGCAACAACGGTATCTCGAATCCTGGACGTGCACCCTAACAACAGGGCTTTTTCATCAACACTTGCAACGCGCCAGCCATTTTCCATGGCATCGTAGACATAATAAGCACTATCCGAGAAAATTCCCTTTTTCACTTCGCCATCTGTGCCAGCCTCCCATTTGTAGGTATCCTTTTCAAGATCGCTCGCCAAGCCCCACAAACCGTTTTCACGGCAAATGTAGCGGACATCATTGTCCTTATTGGCCCCGGCTGCGGCCTTGACGATTTCGCCTACATTATTTGCGTTACAGGAGTCGAGCCCATACATCTTGTACCAGAAATGCCTAACATAGGGCTCAAACCTGGGCACAACCAAGGACAAGTGCCAGCCTTCCACATGCTTGCGGACAGAATCGAGTCGCCCGCGAACATCGGCATCGGCAGCCCAATCGGCAATCTGCATTCGCGTAACGGAATCGTTCCACTTTCCGTCTTTTTCCATGTCACTTGCAATTTTCGTTAGAAGCTCTGAAAGTTCCGCCACGGTGCGGTCCCCTTGCAATAGGACTGAGAATGCAAGCAGGGCACCGTCTTCATCGCTAGACCCCGCGATATTCAAATCTTCGGAACTGCTGAAGTTCGACGCATCGATATCCAAGAGAGCAAAAATTTCCTTTTGCGCCTGAATCTTAGCCCTGCGTACCGTATATTTTTCTTTTTTCACCAAATGAATGACACGTTCATATTCCAGGTGCGTCAACAAGTTAATATTGGCCATACGGCGAAGCAGCACGTTTGTCACGGCGTAAAGTTTCAGTTCGGCGTTGGAATTTTCACCCGTCACCTCGTTGCGGTAAAAGCCCTTAGCCTCTAGCATTACGTATTGACTTGGGAGCGAACGAGAGTTGAAACGGAATAGCCCCTCGTCATTCAGGATTTTTCCGTTAAAGGTATTCCCCGTCTGGTTCAAGGAGCGACC
This sequence comes from uncultured Fibrobacter sp., assembly GCF_947166265.1. Lineage (NCBI taxonomy): Bacteria > Pseudomonadati > Fibrobacterota > Fibrobacteria > Fibrobacterales > Fibrobacteraceae > Fibrobacter > uncultured Fibrobacter sp. Next base: position 152,798 of record NZ_CAMVDO010000004.1, read on the forward strand.
ATCTTCGAGTTCGTAAAGAGTCACCTTGGAGCCCGAAAGGAACGGTCCCTTCTGCGTCACGCCCGAAATCGAATCCAAAGAAACCGCTATTTGCTCGGAATCAAGAACGTCCTGACTTGAGGAACTATTCTCTGGAACATAAATCGGCAAGACAACGGAATCCGCACCACAAGTGACAAGCACCGTATCTACAGCAGTCTGAGAAACCGTGCAGCCAGCACCCGGCTTTCCATTCGTTCCGTTTTTGCCATTGGTTCCAGATTTTCCATCTTTACCGTCAGCGCCGTCCTTGCCATCAGCACCCGCAGTTCCGTTTAAGACGACACCAACGGAATCGCCGTTGCAAACGATTTTAACACCGCTTTTATTAGCAAGTTCTTCTGCAGCGCAAGAGAACGCTACAGAAGAGGCTTCATCGACCTTTGCAATTTTTTCGGAGGAGTCATCGCCACACGCTGCAAAGAAAACGACAAGACTAAGCGCACCGCAAAGACTAAACAGAAGGTTCGGACTCAGTTTCATGGCGTTTCCTCTAAGCAGATGGTTGGCGACTAATTATGACTCCGTCTTATTTTTTGATGCAACGTACCACAGCAAAATCGGGATTGTCTAAAGCAGCTTTTGTGATTGTATTATCATCCGTAAAAAGCTTCCAAGCGGTATGAGACTTATTTTTGGTAGCTTCGTCAGAAGTCCACAAAAGAGCCTGCTCCGTCAACATTTCGCACATAGGTTCTTCATCAAATTCATCGAATTGACAATAACCAGACGGAAGAACAGACAATCCTAGCAAGTCATCGCCATTATAAACGCTCCAGCCAGATTTAGACTTAAAGTTTTCACCCGCTTCGTCATAGTTGTAATCTCCCGTAGCGTAATAGACGGCAGCATTAAAATCTTCTTCCGTCGGAAGGCGCCAGCCTTTCGGGCATGCGTGTTCTGCGGCTTCATAATTATACATTCTTCCATACTCTTCACAATTGGCATCATCTAAGTCATAACAGATCGTCTTTCCCGCAGACGGGGCATGACGCATATTTTCCTTCGTCCAGCACTTGTCCTTAACAAGGACAGTCTTGTACTCAAAGCCATTATGCGTAAGCGTAGAATCACCGCAAACCCAGCCATCATCACCTTCCGAAGAAGAAGACTTCGGCTTCGTGTTTTCCGAAGAAGTCGGTTCCGCCTTGGTCGACGAGCTGGACTTTTCGTTTCCGCTACTGGGGTTTACGATCACCACGTAGGTCGTGTCCTTTCCCTTGGAGCTGCTCGAACGCACGGACTCTTTTTCCGAAGAAGAAGACTCCTTTGTTTCGGAGCTCGAAACTTTTTCCTTTTCGCTGCTAGAAGATTCGGCTTCGCAGTTCTTGTCGCCATCCTTGCACGGTTCTTCGCTGGAGCTGCTTTCGAGGACTGCCACAGCGTCTTCCATCAAGTCAATGTCATAGTTGTCATAAATGGTGCAACCTGCAAGGAGCAACAGGGCGATTGCTACGGCCCAAAGGGCCCCGCAACGAATCGTTTTCATTTCAAATTTCGAATTCATCATTCGTCCCTCCTTACAAGCTCAAGAAGAGCGTCAAATAGCCGCCCTGTCCAAGGTTCGTGATTAGGTCAAAGCCCGCTTCGACACCGACCATGCCGAAATCATAGAACAGGCCCGAACGGAACTGCATCCATTCCTTGGAATCTTCTTTCGGAATGGCAATAACGGCTGTCTCGCGGAAGCCAAAGCTATTGTAACCCAGTTCAACCTGGCCCACCGGAGCAACGTACACACGCTGTAATCCACCACCAAGGCCCGCGCCAACAAACACGCCTGCACCGAAAGCGGCAAAGTATTCCGCATTGTCGCCAAAGCCCACCTTAATACGGGCTGCCAGCGTCAAATCCGGCAAAATCATCAGCTGACCTTTATCGAGATCAAAGGCTTTGTAGTTCTTGTCGTTGAACGGAGCAAACGCCCCCGTAACGCCTACCCAAGGTGAAACGTGAACGCCGCGACGCTTTTCAGCCGCTTCGGCAAGTTTCGCCTGTTCGAGCGCATAAAGACTATCCTGCACAGCCTCGTCTTCTTCGGGGCCAAAGTCCACGCCTGCGGTATTGCCCTGATTTTCCCAAACCCATCGACCGTTCAAAGAAGTTTCTTTCTGCGGGTAATTTACCGAACCCTTGAACTTCTGCTGCTTTCCGCGTTTCATGACCACGGGTTCGCCGTCAACTTTCACCGAAGAACCGTCGAACTTGATACGGACGGGGCTTTCGTTCACGGGGCCCGCACTGATGCGGCTATGGAAGAGCTTGACGCCATTCAGGTAGTAGGCACTGCGTACCGGCTTGCTGATATCCATGTAAAGCGTCGGAGAACCTGTCGTATCGGTCTTGTAAACCGCGAGGGAGCCGTTACCAGAAAGGTCTGCGTTCAATTTGGCAAGCCTTTCTAAGAAGAACGGGGCAAAGCCTTCGCCATCTTTACGCACCACCATTTCGCGGCAGGTTTCGCCCCATTTCTGGGCGATTTCAAAAGCGTGCTTACGGTGGTTAGGTTCGTACTGAAGCGTAAAGTCGTAATTTGCCTGAAAGCCCTTGCTCAAGGGTTCCAGGTACACACCACCTTCCAAATTCAGGAACTGGTCCTTACTCTGCGCAAAACTGTAAAGGGCGTCGACACAGGCATCGATTTGCAGCTTGCGGTCTTCAAGTCCGCGAGCCGTTTCCATGTGCCCCAGTCGAACCTCGCCCGTGACCTTCATGTACTTTTCTTCGAATGCGGGGAGCTCGACGCGATAGAACGTCCAACATTCGTCCCCCATCACATCGTTAATCGAAACCGTAGCGCACTGGTCGTTCATCTTGGCAATGTGGCTTGCGTCAGACAAAAGGGAATCCAGAGCCTCGTTCTTGTTACCGACCGACTGCTTCAACTTTTCGAGTTCAGCCTGCCGCTGGTGGAAAATTGCCGGGTCCTGCACAAAGATGGAGGCCGACTGCGGCGAAGGGGCATCTTCCCCTAAAGCCACGGCAGCGGGCATCAGGAGCGCCAAAGAGAATAAGGGCAATACAAAATTACTTTTCATATACGAGAATATAACATTTTTTTAGGTTGTTCTACAAAAAAGACTTTACATAAACGCCTATGGAGCATCCTTTACGCAACGGACGGAATAGGCGTTGACCTTACAGTAATTGTAGTTGAGGCCTGAACGGTCCGTCATGACATACCAGTAGTAAGCGCTGGCACCACTGTAAATATGCTCAGTCGAGCTCCAGAATATAGCCCCAGAGCCGACATTACTGTAGCTGCCATCGCAATAGCCACCAGCAGGGAAAACTGATAATCCGTAAGTATCCGTCGCGCCAGACCAATTCACAAAGCCTTTCGCCTGCATCGCATAGGGAATGCTACCCACAGCAGAATCAAGCGTTTTCCATTCGCTGCCACTGGGAAGGTGCCAACCTTCGGGGCATACGCCTCGAACCGGTTCAGTCAGTTCGCAATCCTTGCCGTAGCCGCATTCTTCTTCGGTTTTTCCTACCGCTGCAGCCCAAGTATAGAGTCTACCATACTTTGCGCAGCTATCGAGAGAATCGTTGTAGCAGTAGCTCTGACCTTCTACTTCATAATTCAGATTTTCAGCCATCCACACCTGATTTTCAATCATTATCGTTCTATACTCTGTTCCGGCATCATCCTTTATCGTTCCCGAATTTTTTTCGACATCGAATTTCCAACCGTCTTCGGTACATTTGTAATAGGAGTATTGTCCATCAAACATCACACTTGTGCCATGAATGTAGCTGACGCATCCCCTATTCCATTCTAATTCCGTAGGGGTCACAAGCCTAAACGTATCCGCATCACACACATACTTATTGGTTGATTTCAAATAACCCTTAAGAATCGCGCCATAGCCATAGCGGCCATTCTTTCCCTTTTGACATTCTACAAGTGAATCCTGCGTATCGTTGTACTTTTCAGATTCAATTGGGACCCACTTACGCGAAATACCGCCGTATAACTGTTTCCTGCATTCGTAAAACTTTTTATTATACCTGAACGAAGTCGTATCATCCTTAATGCACGCCGATCCACCATAGTGTTTTTCAAATATGCTATCAAGATCCGTTCCCTGCCGCCAGTAGCCGTTTTCAAAAACATACGTAATATACTGATTCACCTGGCCATTTCTTACATTTCCTGTAGAGAAGTCTTTTCCCCAACCCATGGTGTCCTTCTCGATATCCTTCGCCATTACCCATCTGGCGTTTGGGCTTCCGCCTTGGAAACTACACTTAAAGCGAACATTCCGTGCCGTATCAACATAGCTTTCAGCATAATACATTGAATTCCTGTTCGAAACATGCTTTACAGTTTCCATCGGGACATCCTTTCCACAAACACCTAGGCCTAGCTCAGTCCCATAAAAGGGGCGTGCGAACCACTCAAAATGCGGCACAGAGTCTGAAAGTTTCCAATCACTGACATGCTTGCGAATCTCGACAAACTTACTTCTTGTAACATTTAGAGCTGAATCAGCAGTAATAGCCCAATCTGCGAGTTCAGTCCTCTTCGCAGGATTGTCCCATGCACCATCTTCCGCCAAATCGTCAGCCATTTCCGTCAAGAGCACCGAAAGATCCGTTTCATCACCATCGCCCTGCAACAGAACCGAGATGGCGAGGAGTGCGGCATCTGCATCCGTCTTGCCAAACACATCTAAGTCTTCAGATTCCGTCTTGAATTTGCTCGCATCAATGTGGAACGCTTCAAAAATTTCAGCCTGAGCCTGCTTTTTTGCCGCCCTTACCGTTTTATTTTCCTTCGTTACCAGATGATACACACGGTCTTTTTCAAGGTGCGTCAGCAGATTCACATTGGCAGACCTACGCATAAGCATATTGGTGTAGGCCTGCAATTTGATAGCCGAGCTCGTATTATTGCCTGTCACCTCGTTACGATACTTACCTTCCACTTCAATCAGGGCATATTGGCTAACTAGATTACGTGAGCTAAACTTGTAGCGGCCATCATTACTCGTAATGACACTAGAAAAAGAATTACCCATCTGCTTGAGGGTTCGGCCATCCGAAAGTTCATACAACAAAACTGAAGATCCTTTCAAGAACGGGCCTTTCTGCGAATAGCCCGAGAGCGAATCCAGCGAAATTGCAACCTTTTCCGAATCCAATTCCAATGTGTCACTAGAGGTCGTATCCGCCCCACCCCTAAAATTCAGCGTCATCGTAGAATCGCCGCACTTGATAGTGACCGAGGAATCCGTCTGAGCGGCTAACGTACAGCCAGCACCGTTTTTGCCTTCCTTACCAACATCACCTTTCTCGCCGTCCTTTCCATTTACACCGTTCAATACCACGCCAATGCTATCGCCGTTGCAGATAATCTTTAAGCCGCTCTTGTCCTTGAGTTCCTTCGTGGTGCAACTGTAATTGCCATTATCCAGGTAAACGGTATCGCCCGCCACGAACACCGTATCTTTCGCGGATTCCTTCGTGGCAAACCACTTGCCATCTACACAAACGCGAATCGAGGATTCCCCCTTTACAAGAGCCTGTTCACCTTCGTTGTCCTTGGTGCATTTCGGCAAATCCTTCACCGACGACACAACCTCCATGCCAATCTGGTTAATGTTCGTGACATTTTCGGTCGTTCCCTGCTCACCGCAAGCGGCGAAGAAAAGAGACGAAAGAGCGAGTGTAAAAATAAGGGCGTGAGTTTTCATGTTTCCAAATATAAAAAAGCCAAAAATGAGTCTTTTTCGATTGTAAAAAATTTTTCCGTGAACAAGCTGTTAGTTGCTGCAAACAGTTGTTTGCAAAATTTAGCGATATTGCGATTTCGACTGTTTTATTTGATAGATTTGACAACCCAAGACCTGCAAATGGAACCTTATTATGAACCGAAGTGACTTTTTTGCCATGGTGAAGGATGTCCACCAGCATCCCGAACGCCTCGCCGAATACCGCAAGACTTACAAGAACATTTACCCGTTCAGTGACGGCATTTTCAAGATGCTCATGGCGAACGAGGCCAAGCCCGAGCGCACAGTGAAGTTTCTGAATGCGATGCTTATGCTCTCCGGCGGGAATGCAATCAAGTCTTTTACGCTGGGAGTTCCCGAGAACCCAGGTGTTCTGGACGACAAGTCCGCCATTTTCGATATTTATGGCGTTACTCAAGGCGGTAGCCCCGTTCTTATCGAAGTTCAGCAGACCTTCAACACGCTTTTTGTCGACAGGCTTATTTACTACACTTCCCGCGTCGTTTCGCGCACAGTCAAGAAGTCGCAGGACTACAACCTGCCCCACATTTACGTACTTTCGCTGCTCACCGAGAACCAGTTCCCACTGGAACGGGATACCTACCTGCATCATGCACAGCTCGTGCGCAACCGCCGCATGTTCTACGACAAGTTGGATGTCTATCTTGTCGAAGTCGAGAAGTTCTTCGCCATTGATGACCGCACTCCCCTAGAAAGTCGTGAAATGACCGACCGTGCCGAAATGCTACGTATTTTTCGCGATGTCCTCGAAGAAAAGGAGATTCCTGCCGAAAAGTTGCAGCGGCTCCTTGACAAGGAGTTTGCGAAAGATGTATCTTTGCAAGGGTTCACCGACGAAACGCTTTTGAACGAGGTTGACGGAATGACGGACATGCTTTACGAAAAACAGGGCGCTTACCTGCAAGGGAAAGAAGACGACCGTAAGGAGGTTGCCAAAATTTTGATTGATGCCGGCATCCTTACTCCAGAAAAGGCAATTTTCCTTCTGCACATTAATAAAAGAGACCTTCAATCTAGCGAAAAATAAAGAGCTAACGAGGTTGACGGAATGACAGGAAACAACCTCAAATTGCAAGCGGAACTTGCAAGGGATCGTTAGCCTGTCTTTCGTTTTCAAAGCTGCAACCGGCATCAGAATTCTCGTTAAGTCATGTATTTATAAGAGAACTATTTGACATAGGTAACTTTTCTAACATCTTTTCTTTTATTGGAATCGCAATATTCTGTGCGGCAAGGATTCCTACAACCTGTTGATTATCTATAGGCAAGCCAACCATTTCATTCAATTAAGAAACTTTCCATCGCCAATTCTTTTTCAAATGGGAATGGTTCTAATTTCGAACTATTTAAAGTGGCTTTTGTAACCAAATTCATTGTCATAATCCTTTTTGTTAATGTTTTAATCCTTGAGGCAACGAACCGAGTAGCCGTCGACCTTGGTGCTGCAGTGGTCCGCATTACTCGCACCCAAGTACCAGCGGCAGGCGAAATTGCCACTGTACTCAGTGGCACTCCAGAAGTAGGCGTCCGAGCCGACGTAGTAGAAATTGCCATTGTAGTAGTAGCCAGCAGGAAGCGCGGAGAACCCGTAAGTGTCAGTAGCGCTGGACCAGCCGTCAAAGCCCTTGGCCTGCATGGCGTAAGGCGAACTACCGATTGCGGAATACAAGGTGTTCCATTCTGCCCAAGTCGGGATATGCCAGCCTTCGGGGCAGATGCCCCTTGCTGAAGTTGCTACCGTGCAGGTCTTGGTCTTGGGATTGCCATAACCGCAGCCCTTGCTGTTATCGGAATAGAGGCCCGCCGAATCCATGACGGCAGCCCAGGTGTAGTAGCGCCCATAAGTTTCGCCGTTATCCGTATTGGTATAGGTGCCGTATGTGGAGCCATCCACCTTATAATCAAGGTTTAGGTTTTCGGCCATCCAGGTCTGTTCGCCAATCTTTATCGTGTAATAAGACTTGCCATCCCTTTCATCGTTTAGCCTTCCAAATTTCGATTCAATCCTTTGAATCGTTACATACGAATCCCATTCACTATTTTCCTTGCAAACAAATCCATATTCTGCATAATCCGATTCTGCAGTTTTTTTGAAGAAGCCCTGATTATAAGATGTACAACCCAAAGCAAATTCTATTTCCTTGGGTTTCGCCACCCTGAACTCTCCGCCGTCGCAAGCGTATGTCTTGTCCGTATTCACACGGCCCTTCAGCAATGTTCCGTCACCATACGTGCCCATTTTATTGCATTCACCACGCGCTTCGTAGGTATCGTTGTAGATATCGGGAGCGACTTTCCATCCTCGCACGGCACCATCCGTATTCGCCGTACATACATAATACACATCTTTATACTTGACGGTAGAGGTGTCTCCAACCGTAAGGCAAGCCGTGCCTTCCGCCTCTTTTACAAGCAAACTATCCAAAGCAGTTCCAAGTCGCCAATTGTCATCCTGATAGACATAAGTTGTAGTTGTATTAATTTGTCCATTGCGAACTTCGCCATTAAACTCGCCAGCCCCCCAAGTTGCAGTATCCTTCTCAATGTCTGTTGCAATACGCCAAGCTTGATTCACGCACTTGTACCAGTTTTTGTCAGAACCTAACGCTACCGTATCCTTGCGCCACGCCACACAACCTTTTCCAACCAAACTATCAACATTCGTTCCATGGCGCCAGTTCTTATTTTCATAGACATACGTCAGTGTCGAATTCAAGCGACCATTGCGGACGGCGCCCTCGTTGAACTTATGGCCCCAGCCCATAGTATCCTTTTCGATGTCCGTTGCCACACGCCACCGGAACAGGCTGGCGTCATCACAGATAAAGCGGATTTTTTCGCCAATACTTGTAATATCGTTATAATTTTTGGTATAGTACATTGTTGATTTCGAATTCGGTACATTCTTCACCGTCCCCTCAGGAACGCTATCGCTACCACATACGCCAAGGCCAAGCTCTTCACTCCAAAAACTACGAACAAACTTTTCGAAGTCGGGAACATCACCGAGCCCCCAATTCATAACATTGGTTCGATAAGTCGCCAGTTTGCTATTCGATGTAGATGCATAAGAATCTATAGAAACAACCCAATCGGCAATCTCAGCCTTTCTCTCGGCATCGTCCCAGGAGCCATCTTCAGCCAAGTCGTTCGCCATATCCGTCAACAGCACCGAGAGTTCCGTTTCACTAGAATCACGTTGCAAAAGAATCGAAATAGCAAGGAGGGCGGCATCAGCGTCCGTTTTACCGAACACATCGAGGTCTTCGGACTCCGTCTTGAATTGGCTCGCGTCAATATGGAATGCCTTCAAGATTTCAGCCTGAGCCTGCTTTTTAGCAGCCCTCACCGTCATTTTTTCCTTCGTTACCAGGTAAAACACGCGGTCCTTTTCAAGGTGCGTCAGCAAGTTCACGTTCGCAGACTTACGCATTAGCATATTGGTGTAAGCTTGCAATTTGATATCCGTGGTCGTATTCCTGCCGGTCACCTCGTTTCGGTACTTGCCGTCCACCACTAGCAATGCATACTGGCTCACCAAATCACGCGACTGGAACTTATAGCGGCCATCGTTACTGTTGATAGTGCTCGTAAAGTTACCATTCGTCTGCTTCAAGGTGCGGCCATCGGAAAGTTCGTACAAATAAACGGTCGAACCCTTCAGGAACGGTCCCTTCTGCGAATAGCCCGAGAGCGAATCCAGCGAAATTGCAACCTTTTCAGAATCCAGTTCCAATGTGTCACTAGAGGTCGTATCCGCCGAAGCTCCCCCACCCCTAAAATTCAGCGTCATCGTAGAATCACCACACTTGATAGTGGCAGAAGTATCCGTCTGCTTGACAATTGTACAGCCAGCACCGTCTTTGCCGTTGGTTCCATTCGTACCGTTAGTTCCGTTCTTGCCATCGGTTCCATTTTTACCATCTTTGCCGGCGGCACCAGGATCCCCTTTTTCACCCTGAATTCCCTGTTCGCCCTTTTCCCCGTCCTTTCCCGCAACACCAGGGTCACCTTTTTCGCCGTCCTTTCCATTTACACCGTTCAGCACAACGCCGATGGAATCACCGTTACAGATAATCTTGAGGCCGCTCTTGTCTTTAAGTTCCTTGGTGGTGCAGCTGTAATTGCTATTATCCAGGTAAACGGTATCGCCCGCCATGAACACCGTATCTTTCGAGGATTCCTTCGTGGCAAACCACTTGCCATCTACACAAACGCGAATCGAAGATTCGCCCTTCACTAGAGCCTGTTCACCTTCGTTGTTCTTGGTGCATTTGGGAAGGTCTTTCACCGAAGAAACGATTTCGGTGCCGCCAGTTGCCACTTCCACAATTTTTTCGGTGGTGGTATTTTCGCCGCAAGCAGAAAGAAGGACTGCAGCGAGAATAGCTACGATGGATTGCCACGCCCCTTTGTGGCTCGCAATGACGTTGTTAATGAATTGTTCCATACTTCGAAATATAATAAAAAGGTTTACACCGTCACATTTCAAAACAGACAACACACTACCCCTTTATCCGTCAAATTGTTATATTAAGAGTATGGAAATCTACGTCAATCCGAATACAGCGAATTTTGAAGAAGCCTTGAACTCGCCCATCTATGCGGACATTTCCACAGCAAAGATGACGTGTTCACCTATTTGGTTCATCTCAGTTATCTAGCATACGATCGTAAAGAGCAACAATGCTACATACCTAACCGCAAGATGCGCAACCAGTGGATAAAAGTCCTCTCAGATTTTTTCAAGTTCAAAGAAACTGTAGAACTAATTCAGAACACACTCGAAATGAAAAATACAGCAGCGATTTCTTGTTTGTCGGCGTAAACTACGACGAACAAACCAAGGAACACAAGTGCGTCATCGAGAAGTTCGTGAAGTGATTGCTAGACTCAATAGTTCGTCTTTCGAATAACAAAAAAGGCTGTCTCCAGAATCGGAAACAGCCTTTTTGTTAGTTTGTTTGTCAAACTTCTGTTTTAGTCCTTGACGCAACGAACAGAGAAGGCGTTGTTCTTATTGTGGTCGTTCAGGGGCGCATTCTCGAGGTTGTAGTACAGGTACACGACGTACGCGAGGCTGGTACCGTCCTCAGCGGAACTCCAGAAGAACGCGTCGTAGCCTTCGTAGAAGAAATTGCCATTGTAGTTCCTGCCGCCAGCGGGGAGCGCGGCAAACCCAAAGGCATCCGTACCATTGCCGTTGATGATCCAGCCCGTCTGCGACTTGAGAATCTTGCCAGCCTTCGACTGGCCACCCACCGCCGTAAACAGGGCTTCCCACTCGGACTTGCTCGGCAAGTGCCAGCCCGCGGGGCAGATTCCCTGCACCAAGGTCGCTGAGCTTGCCGAAGCGAGATCACAGGTCTTGCCGTAGCCGCAATCCTGCGGGTTATCCGCATCGGTCGCAAGCTTTACCGAGTCTATTGCCGCCGCCCAAGTGTACATGCGTCCACCCACGTCGCAGTTCTTTGCAACATTGTTGTAGCACCAGCTCCTACCCTTCAGGCTAGAGGTCTTGGAACTATCAGCATAATTCAGGTTTTCGGCAAACCAAGTCCTGGAATATCCGCTACCTTTCGGAGCAATCGTCACAATATTGTAGACCTTCTGATCGCGCGGGTCTTTATAGGTATCGTATTCAATTTCCGGGTTCAGGCGAACTTCCTTGGGGATGCTCCAGCTCCAGCCCATCACGCTCACCCAGCCACTGGCAAAGCAGTAGTACTTATTGGTGCTGTTCACCACCCCACTTATCACCTTACCCACACTGTCGGCAGTGCACTTGTTTCCATAGGTATCCTTTTCAAACTCGTTTGCCGGTTTCCATGCACCATCCCTGCAGATAAAGCGCAACTTCGTATTGTAATAGTCACTCTTTTCGTTCTTCGTCGCAATGACTTCGCCATCGCGCTTACCTGTGCAACTGTCTATCCCATATTCCTTGTACCAGAAGTCGCGCACAAACTTCGCAAAGTCGGGGGCATCGCCCAGGCCCCAGTTCGTCACATTGGTGCTAAATGTCGCCAGCTTATTTGCAGAGTCCGCGACCATCGCCCAGTCGGCAATTTTCGCCTTGGTCGCGGCGGCATTTTCTCCGTCCCATTTGCCGTCCTTTTCCATGTCATTCGAAATTTCCGTCAACAACACAGAAAGCGCTGTTTCGCTGGAATCCCCCTGCAAAAGAATAGATATTGCGAGGAGGGCGGCATCCGCATCCGTCTTGCCGAACACGTCAAGGTCCTCGGATTCGCTCTTGAAGCCCGTGGTGTCGATATGGAACTGACTAAAGATTTCCGCCTGCGCCTGTTTCTTTGCCGCACGGACCGTCATATTCTTCTGCGTCACCAGGTAGAACACGCGGTTCTTTTCCAGGTGCGTGAGCAGGTTCACGTTTGCAGACTTATGCATCAGCATATTGGTGTACGCCTGCAACTTTATAGCAGTCGAAGTCGGCTTGCCTGTCACCTCGTTCCTATATTTTCCGTCCACCACAATCAAGGCGTATTGACTGACGAGGTCTCTCGACTGGAACGTGTAGCGACCGTCATCGCTTGTGATTTCACTTGTAAAGTTGCCGTTCGTCTGCTTGAGAGTACGCCCGTCAGAAAGCTCGTAGAGGTAAACCGTAGAACCTTTGAGGAAGGGGCCCTTCTGCGAAAAACCAGACAATGTGTCCAGCGAAACAGCAATCTTTTCAGAATCGAGTTCCAAGGTGTCAACGATATCGGAGCCACCCTTGCCACCCAAATTCAAGACAACGGACTTTTCACCGCACTTGATAGTCACCGTGGAATCGGTCTGCCCAACGATGGAGCAACTAGCACCATCGTCACCTTTATCACCCTGAATACCCTGCTCACCGGTTTTACCCTGTATTCCCTGTTCGCCAGCATCCCCCTTATCGCCTTTTGCACCAGTTTCGCCCTTGGCACCGTTCAGCACCACACCGATGCTATCCCCATTGCAAATAATTTTGAGTCCGCTTTTGTCCATGAGTTCCTTGGTCGTGCAACTAAAATCGCCTCCATCCAAGTAAACAGTATCACCAGCGACAACTAACGTATCAACGCCACCCTGCACATACACTGTGTCACTTTTCGGAACCGTCGCAAACCACTTGCCGTCCACGCACACGCGCACTGACGTTTCGCCCTTCACCAACGCCTGTTCACCTTCGTTGTCCTTGGTGCATTTCGGCAAATCCTTCACCGACGACACAACCTCCATGCCAATCTGGTTAATGTTCGTGACATTTTCGGTCGTTCCCTGCTCACCGCAAGCAGCGAAAAAGAGTAGAGACGAAAGAGCGAGTGTGGAAATAAGCGTAAGTTTTTTCATATTCTATAAAATAAAAAAAGAATTCGTCGAAAATTTCTATATTCCGCGATATGAAGGTGGGTTTTACAAAAGAAAGGATTCGGGCAAAAAACGTATTGAGCCACAGGTTCTCGGCAGCGTTTTTCCTTGCGATTACCACCTTTGCCGGTTCCGCCAACGCCCAGTCATCGTGCCCCCATTTTCTGTTAGAAAGCCCCATGGTCGTAAACATCGAAGGCTTTTTCGTAAACCAGAAACTCTCCCGGACTAGCCTCGACGTGGAATGGCGGCACCATCCTGAATCCCTGGACACCTTCTTTGTGCGTCCGCCGGACAGCCCCCATTTCAAGTTCATCACGGCGGGGGCATACCGCTTTATGGAATTTTCCGAGCAAAACATCAGGCGCCAGCTGGGAACGCACCACTTAAAAGAAAACATCGGCGAGACACCCCTAAAGCTCGACGACATGGAACTCCTGGCGAACGGGCAGTTCCTGTGTAAAGATTCCACGGTACAAAAGCCGAATATTTTCTCTACGGCGTTTTCGATGGCGTGGTGGAGCCTCGTGGCCGATTCCCTTCCGCGCCCCTCCAGGGTCGTCATGAACGGTGCCCGCAAGGAAAAGCGTTATTTCACTATCCGCCAATGGCGTAACTATGCGGGCGAAATGCTCCCGACACTTGTAAAGCTTGAAAGCGAAAAATACAGTGGCGAACTTTGGATCCGTTCCGCCTACCCCATGCAGACGTTGCAGGCCGATCCGATCGTCACCAACGTCAAGGGCAAGACGAAGCCCGAAATTCCCGACTTATTTAGAAAAATTCCTGTGAAAGGGGAAAGAAAAATACCCCTGATACTCCAGCTGAACCAGGAACTGTTGCGCGAATGATCCGTTGTAGAACCGTTTTTCGGTACGGCTCCAGCCACCCACTTCCAGAATAATATTCTGCAAGCCGTCATCCCAGAAATAGTGAACACCTAGCATCGCCTTGCCGTAGCTGAGCGATTCTTTCTGAACCGTATTCTTTTCGCGCAAAAGGCCCGTCTTGTAAAAACTGGATTCAAAAAGCAGGGCAAAATTTTGGTTCAACGGGATTCGTCCATAACCATCGAGTACGATAATAAAGTCGCGGCTGAACACGGGAATATTCCTGCGATAGTCGTAGCTCTTGCCTTCGAAGTCGGTGCTAATGTCCGAAAGAACGTAATGGAACTTCATCCCGAGAATGGAACCCCTCGGAAAGGAATAGCTGAGGCTTGCCGCAAGATCGATCAACTGCATATAATCGAACGCGCCGTCATCTTCGTACAGGTTTTCCGTAATGTAGTCGGCATTCCAGCTTTCTGCAATGCGGCCTTCGCCTTCGACTTCGGCGGTAACCATTTCAAGATTGGAATGGAAATAGACGTAGCTTTCGTAAACCGCGTTCACTTCCAGTTGCGGATTCGTCTTGAAGGGGCGCAAGCCCAACCCGGCAAGGTAGCCCCCATAAAAAGGAGACACTTCCAGGGCGGCATCCATACGCAGGTAGGTCGGATTGACATCGAGTCGTTCGCCGTAGGCCAAGTCCTCAAGCGGTTCAAGCCAGGAATAGTGGAGCATTCCCGTTGCCTGCGGAAGCCACTGGCCCCATACAAAGGGGGTGTTCCCCATGAGACTCCACGAAAGATTCGGGCCGTAACGGAAACCGTAATTCGCAAACTCATTGAAACCGTCTGCAAACGAGGAGACCGTGCAAGTAAAAAAAACTACAAGAAAGCCCAATAATTTCTTAAAATCCGTCATTTCAGGATAAAATTTAAAATAATTTCCCCAATTGCGCCATAAATTCTTATTTTGTAGGCATTAAATTATAGGAGTCTCTATGAAGCTGTCTCACTTATGCGTGCTTGGCGTGAGCGCCCTGATGTTCTGGGCATGTGCCAGCCGCTATTCCTCCCCCATTCTGATTGAACGTGGCGAAGGCCGCAAGGAATACGAACGCGAATACTTCGCCGTGAAGGAAAGCATGGGTATCGACAAGCGCCTGAAAGACGTGTTCAAGCAGGGCTATATCGAAGAAGGCATGACCAACGATATGGTGAACCTCCTTTGGGGTCCTCCTGACCACGAAAAGACGAACGACAAGACGAGCATCTGGGAATACTACACCCGCGAAGGCAAGCTCATCACCCGCCTTATCTGGAAGCACCCCGACCAGGCTCGCCTGAAGGGCTACGAAGAAGAGTGGATTCTAGAAAAGATCGAAGGCGACCGCTACGGCGGATCCCCGGCTCCGACCTCCAAGCATTCCTCCAACTACTAATATAAGTAGAGATCCCCGCCGGAGTTTATCCCAGATTTAGTCCGGGACGGGGATGACAGGAAGATGTCATGCCCGCCATCGAGCGGGCATCTCCTTTTTTAGCAAAAAAACAAAGACCGACTACCGCCTTAGGTCGAATTTTACTAAATTTAGGCGCGTTAAATTTTAAACCTCTCAAGGAGTTAATTATGCG